>DUGU01000200.1:0-8337 GCA_013331215.1 Methanoregulaceae archaeon | reverse complement strand
CACGGTCCGGTCTATACGCGGGTACGCCTCGCCCTCGAGGAGCTCGGACCGACCTATGTCAAATTCGGTCAAGTAATGAGTGCCAGACGTGACCTGCTCCCCCCAGGGCTGATCGAGGAGCTCAAACGCCTCCAGGACAACGTAGCGCCGGTCCCGTTCGCCGAGGTGCTGCCGTATGTCACCGAGCAGTGTCCGGTCCTCGGGACCTGCCTGCAGTCGATCGATCCCGTCCCGCTCGCGGCCGCCTCGCTCTCGCAGGTACACGGCGCCGTACTTGCCGACGGCACGCGGGTCGTGCTGAAGCTCCAGCGTCCGGGGATTACGGAGACGATCGAGGCCGACATCGCGATCCTGAAGCGGATCGCCGTGCAGATTGAGCGGCACTTTCCCGAACTCGCCCTGTACAACCCGACAGGAATGGTCCGCGAATTCGAGGAGCAGATCCGGCGCGAACTCGATTTCGTCCGCGACGGCCAGAACGCGGACCGCCTCCGAGAAAACATGCGCGGCATCGAGGGAATTCGGGTGCCGAGGGTCTACTGGCACCTCTCGGGTCCTCGCATCCTGGTCATGGAGCGGATCGACGGCGTTCGTGCGGATGACCGGGAGGCGCTTCGCCGGCTCGGCATCGCCGGGAGAGAGGTGGCCGAGCACGGGCTCGCCGCCTATGCCAAGCAGCTCTTCGAGGACGGGTTCTATCACGCCGACCCCCATCCCGGCAACCTGTTCGTCACCCCGGCCGGCGATCTCGTCTTCCTCGACTTCGGGATCATGGGCGTGCTCCGCCCCGAGAAGCGGCATGCGTTCATCGCCCTCCTGACCGGCTTCGTCGAGCGCGACGTGGACGCGATCGTCCACGCCATGGACACCATCGGCATCGCGATCCCGCAAGGACAGACCGATCACCTCAAGGACGAGCTCTTTCTGCTCGTGACCCAGTACCGGGATCTCGCGATCCGCCAGTTCGACCTTGGGAGCCTGCTCGGGGATGGCGCGGAGCTGCTCCGGTCGAACGGGATCCGGTTCCCCTCGTCACTGATGCGCCTGCTTGTCGTCCTGATGATGGTGATCGACCTCGGTCGGACCCTCGACCCCGGCTTCCGGTTCACCGAGCAGATCGAGCCGTACCTGCGCAATGCGGCCCGGCGCGACCTGCTCTCGACCGAGCAGGCGATCTCCTCCATCCGGAAGGTGCGCGATGCCGCGGCGGATACGGTCGCCCTGCCCGGCGCGATCGGGGCCGTCGCGCGCCGGTTCAGCCGGGACCCGATCGAGATCGACCTCGTCAACGACGATTTCCACCGGATCCAGGTGATGCTCGATGCGGCCGGGGACAAGATCCTGATCGGGCTCGTGACGGCAGCGATCGTGATCGGGTCGTCCCTGGTGCTGGGCCGGGCCGCGATCACGCTTCCCGGCTGGATCACGACAATCGCAGGGATCTGCTACCTCGGAGCCGTGGTGATCGGCTTCTTTGCCATCTACCACGTGCTGCGCCACGGGCCCTGATGCGTCAGCTTGAATGGCTGGGCGCTCCATTCATGTACCGATGCCGAACCTGAACGTGGCGGTCCTCGCGCCGGCCGGGTATGCGAAGGACCTGGGGAAGGCCGGGACCGCGAGCGACATCACGCTCTACAACCTCAAGAAGGGCGAGGTCACGGTCACGTTCCTCGAACCCACTCGCTACCCGGAGCGGCTCGCCTCGCTCTTCTACGCCGTCTCGCCGGCCGATATTGCCGTGCTGGTCGTTGACGCGGTCACGGCGCAATTCGGCGAGCAGGTGCTGATGCTCGACTGCATGGGGGTCCGCGAGGGAATCCTGGTCCTGAGAAATTACCTGACGCCGGGGGAACTCGCGCCGCTGATCCGCGGGACCGTTGTCGAAGACTACGCGCTCCGCGAGGACGATCCGACCGCGCTCCGGGAGGAGCTCCTGGATCGGTCCGCATCGCGCAGCGAGGAAGCGAGGGCGACCACGGGCTCGGTACCGGTCGACCACGCCTTCCCGGTCAAGGGTATCGGGACCGTCGTGCTCGGAGACGTTGTACGTGGCGCAGTCCGGCGGCACGACACGCTCCGCCTCCTGCCGGGCGGTAAGACCGTCCAGCTCCGGTCGATCCAGCGGCACGACGACGACGCAACGGCCGCGTTCGCCGGCGACCGGGTCGGGCTCGCACTGAAGGGGATCGAGGCCGACGAGATCGCCCGCGGCGACGTGCTCACGACCGAGACGGACCTCGTCGCGTCCGCGAACCTCGCGGGCCGGGCGACGCTCGTCCAGTACTGGCCGGCGCCGCTCAAGGAGGGGATGGTCCTCACGGTCGGCCACTGGATGCAATTCCTGCCGGCGCGGATCCTGGGGATCGGCGTGGGCCAGGATTGGCGCCGGCCACAGCTCAGGCTCGAGCTCGAACGACCCATGGTCTATCCTCCTGACGACCGCGTCCTGCTCTGCTGGCTCGATGGCGGCCGGCTCCGGGTGGCCGGCACTCTCGTGCTCGACTGAGGGTCAGAGGCCGTCGAGAAAGAGGTGGTGGAGCCGGAGGTCCGACCCGAGCTCGGGGTGAAAGGAGAGCGCGAGGTGACGGCCCTGCCGGACGGCGACGGCGCCGTTGTCGAGCGCGGCGATTGCGGCCGCGCCGGGACCAACGCGGGTCGCGATTGGCGCCCGGATGAAGACAGCATGGAACGGAGCCACGAGGCCGGTCACGGAAAGGTCCCGCTCGAAGGACTCGCGCTGCCGGCCGAAGGCATTCCGGGCGACCGTCATCTCAACGAGACCGAGCGGGTGGACGCGGGGATCGTCGACCTCGCGAGCGGCCAGAACCATGCCCGCGCAGGTCGCAAAGACGCCGCCCTCGAACTCGAGGAGGGGGCGGCGCATCAGGTTCTTTTCGATCAGCCGGGAGATGGTCGTCGACTCGCCACCGGGCACGGCGAGACCGTCGAGCCCGTCCAGCTGATGCGGATGGCGGACGGCGATTACCGGCGCATGCTCCCCCGGCCGCCCACTGAGGGCCGCGGCGAAGGCGGCCGCGTGCTCGGCTACGTCCCCCTGGAGCGCGAGCACGCCGATCCGCAGATCGCGGTCAGCGCCCACGGAACCGGAGCACCTCGTTCTCGGGAAGCGTGTGGACGTCGAGACCGCGCATTGCCGTGCCGAGCCCCTTCGAGATCTCGGCCAGCCGGGCCGGGTCGTCGTAATGATCGACGGCTTCAACGATCGCCTTCGCCATCCGCTCCGGCTGCTCCGAGAGGAAGATACCCGAGCCGACGAAGACGCCGTCGGCGCCTAGGTGCATCATCAAGGCCGCGTCGGCCGGGGTTGCGATTCCCCCGGCCGAGAAGTTGACGACGGGCAGGCGGCCCATACGTGCGCACTCGTCGGCGAGTGCGGCCGGGGCTTCGATCGTCCGGGCCCGCTCGGCCCGCTCCTGCGCATCCATCCCCGAGAGCTGCCGGATCTCGCCCATGATCGCCCGCATATGCCGGACGGCCTCGACTACATTGCCCGTGCCCGCCTCGCCTTTGGTGCGGACCATCGCGGCCCCCTCGTTGATCCGGCGGAGGGCCTCGCCGAGGTTCCGCGCGCCGCAGACGAACGGGACCGTGAACCCGGTCTTGTCGATGTGGTACTCTTCGTCGGCCGGGGTCAGGACCTCGGACTCGTCGATCATGTCCACGCCGAGCGACTCGAGGATCCGCGCCTCGACCGAGTGCCCGATCCGGACCTTGCCCATCACCGGGATCGAGACCGCGTCGATGATCTCGGCAACCTTCTGCGGGTCGGCCATCCGGGCCACCCCTCCGACTTTCCGGATCTCGGCCGGGACCCGCTCGAGGGCCATGACGGCGACGGCTCCGGCCTCCTCGGCGATCAGGGCCTGATCGGCGTTGACCACGTCCATGATCACGCCTCCCTTCTGCATCGAGGCGAAGCCGCGCTTGACGAGCTCGGTCCCGAACCTCAACTCCTCGAGTTTCATGTGCTTCACATATTAGCGAGAGCGGCCCATAAAAATAGTGCGCCCCCGGCAAGAAGTGCCGTGCCGATCGAAGCGGCCCGCACAGCCCGGATGATCATGGGTCCGGCCCCCGCGAGAGGCCGTTCGGCCGTCCCGATCACGTAGACACCGGGCTTCTCGAAGGCGACGCCGACACCGCCTGCGATCAGGGCCATCGGGATGCCGCCGTTAAACCCGGGGCGCTGGTGCCGGTCCCGCAGAAGGCAGGTCCATGCCGCTCGCCCGCGCCCGATGAGCGCGAAGTAGGCGAGCAGGACGGCGCCGGTGATACGGGCCGGGATGAACGTCAGGGCGTCATCGGCCCGAGCTGACGCCCAGCCGAGCCGCGCCCGTTCGTCACGGTATCCGAGCATCGCGTCCATCGTGTTCACGGCCCGGTAGCCGGCGGCGCCCCCGAGACCGAAGGCGGCGTAGAAGAGGAGTGGCGCCGTGACCGAGTCGACAAGGTTCTCGGCAACCGATTCGTACGCGGCCGAGAGGACGTGGTCCGCATCGAGGGCCGCCGTCTCGCGCGACACGAGCAGACCTGCCGCCTCGCGGCCCGCGCCGACGTCGAGGGCGAGGGCGCGCTCGACCGCCCGGGCATGCTCTTCGAGCGCCCGCCAGGCGAGACAGGACTTGAGCAGGAATGGCCCTGCGAGGAGTAGCACGAGCGGCGGAGCGATGAGCGCGACGGCGATGTAGGGGGCGGCGAAGAGCGCCGCCGTACCCACGAGGCCCGCGATGCCGACGGCCCTTTGCCACCGCATCGGCCAGCGGGACGGCCGGCCCCACCACCCGATTAACCGGCCAAGCAGTGCGACAGGGTGATACGGCGAGTGCGGGTCTCCGACCGCCCGATCCACGACGAGCGCGAGGACGAGGACTGCTGCGGCTACGACCGCTGGGTCAGCCATCCGACGACGATCCCGGCCAGCAACAGGAGGAACGCAGCGAAGTTGACCACTTCGAGGCGGGTGATCCACCAGACGAGGTAGAGTACGAGCCCGGCCGCCGCAAAGAGCAGCACCACCGGGGGCAGGGTCCGCTCGGGGGGTGCGAGAGCCGGGTACCGCGGCCGCTGGGGCGGCTCCTGGGGGCGTGGGGGCTCGCGAAGCACGGCCACCTTCATCGATGCCCGGACGGTGCCGTACCCCGTGATCACGGTCACGTCGAAGCTTCCCGGAAACGCGTCCTCGCGGATCGGGATGTCGAAGACGGTCTCCTCGCGGACGTAGACGTTCTGGTGGAAGAAATCCGTGAAGGGTGCCGCGTTCGACGAAGAGAGTGTCAGGTGGATCGGCGCTGCGTGGTTGATCAGCTTCAGTCGGAGCAGGGAGCCCGCCTGGACCTCGACCGGGCTATCGGGCGTCTCGACGCTGTTGATGCCGGTGCGGTTCAGGTGAATCTCGGCCATGGAGCGCTCATCCTTCTGCGGGTCCGCCGTTCTCGGGCGGCAGGAGGTTCGGGATACCGTCCTCGATCGGATAGTCGATAACGCAGACCGCGCAACGGAACAGCCCCTCGAGGATCTCGCCGTTGTCGTCCTCAGCGGTCACGACGAGCTCGAGGTCGCCGCGGCAGACTGGGCAGCAGACGATCTCCTGCAGGCTTCGTCTCATGGTCGGTCCGTCAGTCTCCGTACTCGGCGCGGAGGTCGACGATCTGCGTGAGCTCGGGCCCCGTCGAGATCAGGGCCACGGGCCGGCCGATATCGTCCTCGGCGCAGCGGATGAAGTCCCGCGCCTTCGTCGAGAGCTTGCTCCACTCGGTGGCGCCGAAACAGTCGGGGTCGACCTTGTCGATCCCGGTGATCGCGGCCTGCGTGCAGCCGTTGACCATGGCCGAGTACCGGGCCATCTCGCCGTCCCAGCAGCCGATCCGGCGCTCGCGGTGGGTGACCGTCCCGAACTCCTGGATTCCCAGGGCGTTCGACTGGTCGTGGCCCATCTCGGTCGAGAAGGGGCCCTCGCCGACCCGTGTCGGGTAGGCCTTGAAGACCACGACCACATCGTCGATCGAGGTCGGCCCGACCCCGACATCGGAGGCCATCTGCGAGGCCGAGGTATCTTTGCTCGTCACGAACGGGTAGGTCCCGTAGTAGAGTGAGATCCCGAACCCCTGTGTCCCCTCGATCAGGACCGCGGCCCCCCCGTCGATCTCGGCGTTCACGGCCGCCGGGACATCGAGGAGGTACGGTGCGAGCTCGGGCACGTCGCGGGCGAGCCGGCCAATCCGCATCACGCGGTCCGCGTTCGCCGGACCGCACCCGGTACCGGTCGAGCCGATGGTGTCGCGCAGGTGCTCCGACTTCTTATCTCGCGCGATGTGCTCCTCGTCGATGATGCCGCACCGGTAGTCCACGAAGCACCGGTCCTGGGCATGAACCTCATCGAGCTCCCTGAGCAGGACGCGCGGATCGACGAGCACCCCGGCGCCGATGCAGAGGCGCGCGTCGGGGTAGACGAAGCCCGAGGGCACCATCCGGACGCCGTATTGCCGGTCGCCGACCTGGACCGTGTGCCCGGCGTTCGGGCCGACGCCCCCCCGCGCGATGATCGTGGGCCGGTCCTGGTGAGCGATGTGCGCGACTATCTTCCCCTTTCCCTCGTCTCCAAAGAAACCGCCGACGATGATCGTACAGGTCATTATCCTATCATACATCGTGGGGCGGTCGTCCTGATAAACGTATATTACGATGGAAAAGGCCGGGTTCGGACCTCATGATGATCGGGGCTGCCCATTCAGCACTCTCAGTAGGGAAGCTCGCGGGGGCGTGGCGGCACTCATCTTTCCGGAAGCCGGAGCTCCTGAAAATGCGGTGATCGAGCAGGACCTGCTAGGCTGCGAAGCAGAAAAAAGAGTGGCGTTCAGGCCGAGGCCGACCCTTCCGGCGGGGCGAACCGGGCCTTCTTGGCCTCGCGGGCGCGGGCCATCCGCGCCTCGCGGGCCGCGGCGTCCTCCCCGACCTTCGCGGGCCGGAGATAGAGCTTGCCGTAGATCGGCTCGCCCTTGCGCTTGCGGTGGCGCTCGCCGAGGTCGCCGACATAGAGCGAGAGGACCATCTTCTCGCCGTCGACCTCGACCTCCTCGTCGCGAATGTACTTGAAGCCGGGCATCATTACATCGACCGTGCCGAGGAGGATGATCGTGCCCTCGACCATCTGGCCGCCGAGACGGGACTTCGCGTTCCCCCTGATGACGATCTTGCCGCCCTCGGCGTGGGTACCGACGTGGACGTCGGCGTTCCCCTCGATGATGATTTCGCCGCCGTTCATGAAGTAGCCGGTGTCGGAACCGACGTTGCCCTTCACGCGGAGCTTCCCGCCCTGCATGCCGCGCCAGTCGCCGCGGTAGGCCGAGCCGATGTAGTTGCCGGCGTTGCCCATGATAGTGAGCTCGCCGCCCTTCATGCCCGTGCCGGCGAAGGAGTCGACGTTGCCTTTCGCGGTGAGCATGCCGCCCGTCATCCAGGCACCGACGTACATGTCGGCGTCGCCCTCGATCACGAGCTCGCCGGCCGACATCTTCATGCCGAGATACTTGACGCGCGAGACGTCCCCTTTCACCACGACCCTGGTGTCGGCCGCAGTCGCGCCGGGAGCCCCGGCGACGTCGAAGAAGTCACCGAGCGTGAACTCCTCGTTGCCCATGTAGACCGGGAGCGCCCGGATCTGGTCGAGGCTCTTGCCGGCCAGCGCATCGGGCGTCGCGGCCTCCGCCTCAAGGTAGAGGGTGGGGGCCTTCTTGATTGTGAGTGTAACCGTCTCCATCCCTGCACCTCACTGTGTCGCGTCGACCTCGATCGCGTACGGGTTCGGGATATAGTGGCGGCCCGACACCTCGTAATTGTTCAGGCTGACGCTGTAGTACTTGAGGAACTTCTCCTCGACGTCGCGCAGGACCTGGGGGTTCTCGTTGACTTTCGCATCGACCCAGAGCGTACGCTTGTTCCCGTTGTTGATCACCACGCCGTTCTCGACCACCGGCACGCCCGTCTTGATGACGAGGTCGGCGGCGCTGAAGGCCTGCTCGATCTGGTCCGGCGTGAACGGCGCCTCGGGGTTGATGTCGTAGACGACCACGTCCGCGTCCATGCCGGGCGCGAGGCCGCCGTAGGTGCCCATCAGGCCGAGCGCCTTCGCGGGGCCAGCACGGGTCATCTGCGCGATCTCGTAGAACGAGAGTTCGCGGTCGAGGCCGTGGAGGTGCGTGGCCGAGATGACCTTGTCCGCGTGCTTGAAGGTGGTGAGCCGCTCCTCGCGGGCCTCCTTCGACATCAGCCACTTGATGATCCGCGGGTACCGCGTGAACGGTCCCGCGTTCGGGT
>DUGU01000210.1 GCA_013331215.1 Methanoregulaceae archaeon | reverse complement strand
GTCGACGAACTCGAGCCGCTCGGTGGCGCCGAGCAGCACGGGCCGGCAAACGTTCGAAAAAGAAGGGGAGCTCGAGTCGTCGCTCAGAGATGGTTGAAAAGCCAGACGACGTCGGCGAAGTCGATTCGGCTGTTCCCGTTGTAGTCGAAGACAGCCATCGATTCATTCGTGGGCAGCACGAGAGGCGAGGGCACCCCGCTTACATACTTCACCTCGAAGATGGGAAATGGTGGATAATCAATATCGGGGCTTGTTGATCCGGAGCAAAGGAGATGAGGGGCAGAGCGGGAGTCAAAGGAGAGTATCGGCAGATTTCGATACACTCATCGTAATCGGGGTGTCTAATAATATTTTATGACTAAAGCGCCGTCTTCTTTCCTATTAATCGGTTTGATACGGCGGTTCCGGAGGAAGGATCAGTGATACCTGAAGCAACGAATACCCTAGTTTGTGTCATACAGTCAGGAAGTGCTACTTCCTCTGTATGGTGGGATTCAATTATTGGGCCCATAATTGGAGGTATTCTCGCAACATCCGCCGGCTTCCTTCTGACAATCCAGCGGGAGAGACAAGAACAGATGCAGCGGCGTGACCAAATAGCGTCGGGGTTGCTTATTGAATTAATGACACCTCATCTAGCTCTTATTGATATTCCTACCAGCAATCGGGCAGAGGCTCAAGCAGCGATTTGGCGACTGATCGAGAAGTATCCAGGAGAGATTGAACTGTACAAAAGAAATGGATTAATTCAAGCATATTATGCAGATATTCCCACTCTGGGGATTGAGTTCACACTTACAATGTTATCATTACTTTACAAACTCGAAGAGCTTGAACGTCTTCTAACTCGTCTCCGTAACAACCCGCAGGAAAGAGTAGAAATCCTCGAAGGGGAACAGCGGGAGACGATATATGAGTTAATAAATAGGTTAATATTTATGCTTGAAGGGAAGGAGAGTGATTTGAGAAAAATCCGGGGGGAGAATATTGGGATCTTAACCCGCATTCGAATTTTATTGATATGGAAAATAAGGAAGATATGGAGCCCGGATGCGGAGTACGAGGGAGAGCGGCCTAACTGATCGTTCTGTCACTCTCTTGTTCATAACAATAATAGCATGGTATTTATTAAATAAATCGGTGACAACGTGGGGTGTCGGCCTTATCCTCGCCCCCCCCAAGTTCCATTCAAGGGGGATCGGCGGGATAGTCGGTCGGGATGTCCGAGCCGGCCACGGGGAAGAGCGGTGCCACGTTCTCGGAGGGTGCGCCCCATCACCAAGTCCTTGGCAAAGACCTGATCCGTGGTCGCCACGAACTTGCACAGGTATTCCTGGCGAAACAACCAATCGTCTATCTGCCGCCGCTCTTTCTTGAGAAAACCCGGCGCGATCCGGTCGTACCGCGTCGCCAGGATCTCGATGCGCTCCCACTCTGCGCCACCGTCCTGCCACGCCTCGAAGAAGTGGCCGTGTTTGCCGAATGGGGTAGACATGAGAATGAGCCCCCCCGAGACGGCGAGCATCGGCCGTACTGCATAATAAAGCGCGTTGTCGACTCTCGTCACCTCATCTTCAACGATGAGCGCAATACCACTGAAGCCTCGGATGGTGCCCTCGCTTTCTGGCAGTGAGATGATCCGCGAGCCGCTCCTGAGCGCGAAAGCGAGCTTATTGGAGCCGGTGAGACGTGGTTCATGGTCGAACGTGCGCAGGTGCGCCACCACCTTTCCGGAGAGCTTGCCAGACTGCCATCGCAACGGCGTTCGATGCATCGGATTTATGGGACGCGGGGGAGGAACTCCTTAAACGATGGCTGTCGAGAAGCGGCACCTGCGCGACCGCGCCCGCGCGGCCCGGGCCTGCCTCCACCCCCCGGATCTGGCCGAACGAAGCCGGCGGATCGGAGCGCACGCCCTCTCGCTCCTGGATGGCCAGCGGACCGTGATGGCCTACGCCTCGAAGCCCGGCGAGGTCGATACCTCGGATATTATCCGTGCCCTTCTCGAGGGCGGCGTTCGTGTCGTGGTCCCGATCATCGAGTCCGAGACGGTCAGCCTCCGCCTCTCCTACCTCGCCGATCCATCCGTGCTCGTCCCGTCCACGTTCGGCGTGCCCGAGCCGATCGGCAACGAACAGCCGGCGGACCCCGAAACGGTCGAGGCTGTACTGATGCCGCTCCTCGGGTTCGACCGCGCCGGCAACCGCCTCGGATACGGGGCCGGCTACTACGACCGGTTCCTCGATGCCCACCCGATCGCACTGAAGATCGGCGTCGCCCTCGCCTGCCAGGAGTGCGCCCGCGTCCCGGCCGAACCCTTCGACGTCCCGCTCGACTGGGTCGTGACCGAGGACGGGCCGATCCGGTGCGGCTAGGACCGATACCTTTTTCTCGGTTCGACCGATAGAAACGGCTCGCCGACGGCGTGCCCCGGTAGTGGAGCGGAAGAGTATACGACAAATATTTATATACTTTGTTACACTAACCTTGGGTAAATCTTACCGGATTTACAGGAGATTCATATGGCAGACACCAGCAATTCCATCAACGTCACGGTCAAGGAGGCGGCGCGCGAGGACGCGGGCCGCGGCATCGCCCGCGTGAGCATGGACGCGATGCGCGCGCTCGGGCTCGTCTCGGGCGACGTGGTCGAGATTCAGGGCAAGCGGAAGGCGAACGCGATCGTCTGGCCGGGCTTCGCGGAGGACACGGGCCGTGCCATCATCCGGATCGACGGCAGCACCCGCGGCAACGCCGGCACCGGCGTGGACGAACAGGTCCAGGTCCGCAAGGTCCAGGCCGGGGTCGCGAAAAGGGTCGTGATCCAGCCGACGCAGCCGATCCGGCTCGTCGGCGGCGAGCAGTACCTCAAGCGCCTGCTCCTCGGCCGCTCGGTCATGGAGGGCCAGGCCCTTCGCGTCGACGTGATCGGCAACCCGCTTACCTTCGTGATCGCGAAGGTCGCGCCGAAGGGGATCGCGATCGTCTCGGACGAGACCGTGGTCGAGCTCAAGGAGACGCCGTACGAGCCGAAAGCCGACGAGGAGAAGGGCGAGCGGACGGATGTCCATTACGAGGACATCGGCGGTCTCGGACGCGAGCTCGAGCAGGTCCGCGAGATGATCGAGCTGCCGCTGCGCCACCCCGAGATCTTCGAGCGGCTCGGGATCACCCCGCCGAAGGGCGTGCTCCTCTACGGCCCGCCGGGCACGGGTAAAACGCTCATCGCCAAGGCCGTCGCGAACGAGTCGGGGGCCCACTTCATCGCGATCGCAGGTCCCGAGGTGATCTCGAAGTACTACGGAGAGTCCGAGCAGCGCCTCCGCGAGGTCTTCGAGGAAGCCCGCGAGAACGCGCCCGCCATCATCTTCATCGACGAGCTCGACTCGATCGCGCCCAAGCGCGAGGACGTGACCGGCGAGGTCGAGCGGCGCGTGGTCGCGCAGCTCCTGACCATGATGGACGGGCTCGAGGAGCGCGGCGAGGTCGTCGTCATCGGCGCCACCAACCGGGTGGATGCGATCGACCCGGCCCTGCGCCGCCCGGGAAGGTTCGACCGCGAGATCGAGATCGGGGTGCCGGCCGAGAGGGACCGGATCGAGATCCTGAAGATCCACACCCGCGCCATGCCGCTCGGAGACGATGTCGACCTCGAGAAGATCGCGCAGCAGACCTACGGGTTCGTCGGCGCCGACCTCGCTGCGCTCGCCCGCGAAGCCGGGATCAGGGCCCTCCGTCGGAAGCTCCCCGACTTCGACCTCGAGAAGGACGAGCTCTCGGAGGAGGAACTCGAGCAGCTCCAGGTCGACCCCCGCGATTTCCGCGACGCGCTTCGCGACGTCGGACCGTCGGCCATGCGCGAGGTGATGCTCGAGGTCTCGCACGTCACCTGGACCGACGTCGGGGGGCTCGACGAGGCCAAGGAGGAGGTCCGCGAGGCCGTCGAATACCCGCTGACCGACCACGAACGCTTCGACCAGATCGGGATCCGGCCGCCGCGCGGCGTCCTCCTCTACGGCCCGCCCGGCACGGGCAAAACCCTCCTGGCCGCGGCGTGCTCGAACATGCTCGACGCGACGTTCTTCAACGTTAAGGCTTCCGATCTTCTGAGCAAGTACTTCGGGGAATCGACGAAGCTGATCTCCGCCCTGTACGCCCGGGCCCGCAGCGAGGCCGACGTGGGCGCCTCCCTGATCTTCATCGATGAGTTCGAGTCGCTCTGTCGCAAGAGCAGCGGCGACGATTCCGGGGCGGAACGGCGGATCCTCTCCACGTTTCTGGCTGAACTCGACGGGCTGGAAGAGAAGGGCCGGGCAACGAAGGTGATCACCATCGCCGCGACGAACCATCCCTGGGACATCTCCGAGCCGGTCCTGCAGCGATTCGAGAAGCAGTTCCTGGTGGATCTCCCGGACGAGAAGTCCCGCGAGGTGATCTTTCGAATCCACATCGCGGGCAAGGGGCTCGATCTGGCCGGCGATATCGACTACGCCAGCCTGGCTCGCAGGACGGAAGGCTTCTCCGGGCGCAGCATTCAGCATATCTGCAAGGACGCTGTTGAGACGATGGTTCGGGATATGAACCGGGACATCGCCGACAAGGTGGACGGACGGTCGATCGCCGACCACACGATCAAGTGCCGGTCTCTCACCGCGGCGGACTTCGAAGGCCCTCTGCGAAAGGCCCGGCCCAGGATGAAGCCGGAGAGTCTCCAGAGATATCGCACGTGGGCCCAGGAATGCGGGGGGTGATGCGCGGGCATTGGACCGGCGAAATGCGGGCAATCGATGAACTGGCAGGTGCACGAGGACTGACATGGGCGTACTGACTCGGCTCACAGGAGATTTTATGAAGCTGTTCAAGACACAAGAAGAACGCCGAATCGAGCGGAACATCCAGGTGCAGAAGACCCTCGGGCTGTTCGCATCGCGGATCAAGAAGCTCCGGAAAGAAGAGCAGGGCTACCTCAACGCGGCGTTGGAGGCCAAGCGCGTCGGAGGAGCCCAGCAACTGGAACTGGCCAAAAGGGCCATCAAGGAGACGCTCGCCCAGCGGCGCCGGCTGGACCACCAGTTGCTGACGCTCAAGATCGCCGTGCAGATGAAGGAACAGGCGGAGTCCCAGGCCTCGTTCGCCCAGGCGCTTCAGAACGTCAGCAGGACCATCGCCGATATGTTCACTTCCACGAACATGGTGGAAGTTCAGAAGCAGTTCGAAATGGCCATGGCCAAGGCCCGGTCCGTCGAGGAACGCGTCGACCTGTTCCTGTCGAACGCCTCCACGACCATGTTCGGCGAATCTCTCCAGGCCGACGAGATCGTCACGGACGCGGAAATCGACAGGCTGATCGAATCGGAGGCCGCCGAAGCGGAGAGCTCGATGGATGCTCAGATCGACGCCGGCATTGACGAGATCAGGAGAGAACTGGCGAAGGACCCATGAACCAGCAACTGTTCACAGACCTGTATGAGAAGCACCACACGCGCGGACTCGGCGAGTACCAC
>DUGU01000110.1:4227-22091 GCA_013331215.1 Methanoregulaceae archaeon | reverse complement strand
TCCCTCTCATCGTCCTTCTCCTGGCCCTAGCCTCGCTCGGAGTCAACACGCTCCTGACCGGCATGCCGGTCACGCCCGGGATGGACTTTGCCGGGGGCACGGCCGTCACGGTCTTCACGACCGACACGTCTGACCAGATCACGGCGGCCTTCGCGGACTACCCGCTCATCGACGTCGAGTCCGGTATCAACAACGGCAAGTACCTGAAGTTCGGGCCGATGGAGGACGCCCAGTTTCGATCGCTCTCGGCGTTGATCCTCCAGAAATATCCCGACGCGAAGATCGACCAGATCGGGGCCTCGTTCGGCGCCACGCTCCAGGAGCAGGCTATCATCGCGATGGCCTTCTCCTTCATCCTGATGGCGATCGTGGTCTTCGTGGTCTTCAGGATCTTCGTGCCGTCGGCGGCCGTGGTCCTCTCGGCCTTCTCGGACATCGTGATCGCGGCCGCGCTGATGAACGTCTTCGGCATCCCGCTCTCGCTCGCGACGACGGCGGCCCTGCTGATGCTCATCGGGTTCTCGGTCGACTCGGACATCCTGCTTACGAACCGGGTGCTGAAACGGCAGGGCAACCTCGCGGACAAGATGGCCGGCGCGTTCACGACCGGGTTCATCATGACCTCGACCGCGATTGCCGCCGTGATCGCGATGTGGGTCGTCTCGCTCGTGGGCCAGGTGGAGATCATCTTCCAGATCTCGACCGTGATGCTCTTCGGGCTCCTGGCCGACATCTTCAACACCTGGGTGCTGAACGCCGGCATCCTGCGCTGGTACCTCGAGGGGAGGGAGGCTCGATGAAGCAGGAGAAGAAGGACAAGCGGGCCGCAAAGCGCACGACCGAGGGTCCCGCTCCCCCCGGGCGCTCGGGTCCGGTCGTCACGGCCCCCCCGGGAGGCTCGGGGAAGGTCAACTGGCGCGCGCTCCTCACGGACTGGCGGGTCGCGCTCGTGCTCGTGCTCGTGGTCCTCTCGGTGATCGCGATCTACCCGCACTACGACAACGGGAAGATCGAGACCAACATCCAGTACGGCCTCGACCTCAACGAAGGCTCATGGATCCAGCTCGACCTTCAGGCCGAGGTGGTCACGTTCCAGACGACCGAGAAGGTGGCCGAGTTCGTCAGCAACCTCTCGACGAACCTCGATACGGACGTCGAGTTGGTCGGAACGAACCAGATCGAGATCCGGAAACCCCTGACCGACGACGAGGTCCGCGCCGCGGTCGAAAAGGCCGGCGGTACGGTCGTCTCGATCCAGCAGGGTGTCTCGAAGACGACTGCGGACGACATCAAGCGGATCCTCGAGAATAAGATCAACAGTCTCGGCACGCGCGACGCGAAGGTCAACACCCTCTCGGGCCTGACGGGGATTACGCGCTACATACGGATCGAATTGGCCGGCGTGGACATGAACACGGCCCAGGATATCGTGGGCAAGCAGGGCAAGTTCGAGATCCGGATCGTGACGACCGGCAACGCCTCGGAGCACGTCCTCTTCGGCGACCAGATCACCTCGGTCGGACTCCCCGCCCAGGAGCCGCCGGGCTCGAATAACTGGGGGGTCGGGTTCACCCTCTCGGATGCCGGCGCGACCGCGTTCCGTGAGTCCGCGATCCAGTTCGGGGCCGCGAGCGACCCGGAGAACCACCACCTGGTGATGATCCTCGACAACGCGACCGTGTACGACGCACCGCTCTCGAGCGACCTGGCCGCGAAGCTCCGCGCGGGCGAGAACGTCCGGCAGCTCTTCGCCTCGACAGGTTCGGGCGACGCGGGCAAGGAAGCCGCGACGGCCCTCGAGATCCACCTGCGCGCAGGTGCGCTGCCGGTCGACGTGAAGGTCGCCGGCTCGGGCTCGGTCTCGGCCGTCCTCGGCGACCACTTCAAGCTGATGAGCCTGCTCGCGGCAGTCTTCGCGGTGCTCACGGTCGGGTTCGTGATCTTCTTCCGGTACCGCGAGCCCGCGATCGTGCTGCCGATGGTGCTGACGAACCTGGCCGAGCTGGTGATCCTGCTCGGTATCGCCCGGTTCATCATCCAGCTCGACCTCGCGACGATCGCAGGGTTGATCGCCGTGCTCGGCACGAGTATCGACCAGCTCGTGATCATTACGGACGAGATCCTGCACGAAGGGCGGGTGCCGTCGCCGAACCTGTACCTGAAGCGGCTCGCGCGGGCCCTGACGATCATCGTCGCATCGGCCGCGACCGTGGTCGCCGCGATGGTCCCGCTCATGCTGCTGGACCTCTCGACGCTCCGGGGCTTCGCGATCATCACGATCCTCGGCGTGCTGATCGGCGTGGTGATCACCCGGCCCGCGTACGGCCGGATCATCATGGCCGTCCTCTCGCGCTAGGCGCGGGCAGACGGAACCCCTTTTCTGGCCGGCGTTCTCGTTCGCGAGCCGCCGGCGACCTTGTGCGAACCGACGACTTTCAACGAGACCGCCGAGCTGCCGGGGTCCAGGGACTTGGGCGACCTTGCCAGGATCGCCGCCGGATCTCTGCCGCCGCGCCGAGCCCGGGGACGACGGGGTCAGAGCGAGCCGAGAGTAATCGCCCCGTTCGAGGTCTCGACCCGGAGGGTATTGCCGCCGGCGCCGAGCGTGCCGGTCAGCTCGTTCGACCCCGTGGTCGTGGCGTTCAGGGCGAGGCCCGAGACGCTCACCCGGCCGTTCGAGGTGCGGGCGTCGATCGTTGCGTTCAGCGAGGGGTCGAGGAGGACCCGGACGGCCCCGTTCGACGTGGTCACCAGGGCGTCGGTGTCGAGCGAACGGACCTCCGCATCGATCCTGCCGTTCGAGCTCGCGAGCCGTTCGATCCCCCGGGTTTCTGTGAGTCGGATGGCCCCGTTCGAGGTCTCGGCGTCGATCGTGCCGTTGCAATCATCGACCTCGATCGCGCCGTTCGCGGTCGTGACCGCGATCCGCGGGAGCGGACGGGGGACGCGGACCTCGTAGTCTGCATGCGGCCCCTCGAGGCCGATCCCGCCGGCCGACAGCGTGCGGACCGTCATCTGGCTCCCGACGACCTCGACCGAGACGTTCGCGACCCCGCGGCCGTTCAGAGCCCGGACCTGGACCTCGTTCCGGTCCCAGCCGGTCACGTTCACGTACCCGTTCGGGTTCTCGAGGAGAAAGGTCACCAGCCCATCCGCGGGGTAGACCGCGTCGGAGACCACGGGGACGGTCGACGGGAGCGAGGCGCACCCGGCCGAGAGAGCAAGCACGAACGCGGCCAGGAGGACCGCGGAGAGCCTGTGCATGCACTCCGGATGGCGCTCGGGGCGAAAAACCTGCCGATGAAACGAGGGTCAGATCTCGATCAGCTCGTAGTCGGCCGTCCCGAGGCCGATCTCCTCGGCGTACCGGAGCTGCCGGCAGCCGTCGGTCAGGCAGCGGAGCCCCTTGAACTTGTCCTCGCCGGGCGCGAGGTTCGTCTCGAGCAGGGAGCCCGGAAGGCCCATCTGCCGGTTGACGAGATCGAACGAGGCCGCATCGATCGCGACGGGGTCCGTCGACGCGACGATCCCGATGTCGGGGACGATCGGCGCGTCCGACCAGGGGACGCAGTCGCAGTCGGGGGTGATGTTGATCAGGAAGTTCATGAACCCGGCCTTCCCCTCCTTGCCTTTGAGCGCGCCCAGTGCGTACTCGGCCATGCGCTCGAGGAACGGCCCGGCCTCGGCCTCCCAGTCGATGTCCACGCCGTGGGTGTGGCAGACGTTCATGCAGTCGAAGCAGCCGATGCAGTGCTCCTTGTCGATCCTCACCTTCCCGTTCTCTCCGCGGGAGAGCGCGCCCGTCGGGCAGACGGGGATGCACCTCCCGCAGCCCTCGCAGTTCTCCTCGCGGACCGTGGTCCCGACCGCGTGCTGCTGCTGCTTTCCGGCCTGCGAGGCGCAGCCCATGGCGATGTTCTTGATCGCGCCCCCGAAGCCGGCGACGTCGTGGCCGTTGAAGTGGGAGAGCGCGATCATGGCGTTCGCATCCACGATCCCGGCCGCGATGTTGACGGCCTTGAAGTGCTTCCTGTCGATCACCACGTTCGAGCCGCGCCGGCCCGCGAGGCCGTCGGCGATGTGGATCGGGCAGTTCACGGTCGAAAACGAGAAGCCGTGCTCGTACGCGACGGTCATGTGGTCGACCGCGTTGGCCCGGCTTCCCTTGTAGAGCGTTCGCGTATCCGTCAGGAACGGCAGACCGCCGAGAGCGTGAATACGGTCCACGACCTGCCGCGCGAAGACGGGGTTGATGTAGGCGTCGCCGCCCCGCTCGCCGAAGTGGATCTTGATCGCGACAAGGTCGTGGGGCGCGACGCAGTCCGCGAGCCCCGCCGCGTCGAAAAGGCGGCGGACCTTCATCATCTTGGACTCGGCGTCGCCGCGGGCGCGGACCGACGCAAAGTAGACAGCAGAACTCATGCCGCCCCATTGCGGGACGCCGGATAAATACCTTTCCGGCGGGGGAAAAACGGTTAGAGCCGGCGGTAATCGACGCCGGCGTTCCGGGCTTCGGCCGGGTCGACAATCCCGCGGACGTCGACGAGGACGGGCCGGTCGGGCATGAGTTTCGCGATCTCGGCCGCGGTCATCACCTTGAACTGCTGGTGCGCGACCGAGATGATCACGGCGTCCATGGGTTTGTCGAGCTGCTGCAGCGGGATCGCGCCGAAGTGCTCGATCACGGACTCGGGAAGGAGCGGGTCGTACCCGTAGACGTTCGTCTCGAACTCCTTGAGTTCCTCGACCATCTGCTCGACGGGCGACTCGCGGATGTCGGCCACGTCCTCCTTGTACGTCAGGCCCATGATCAGGACGTTCGCGCCCTTGATCGCCTTGCCCACGCGGTTGAGCCCCTTGACGGCCATGTCCGCCACGTACTTCGGCATCGAGTCGTTGATCGCCCGGCCCGCGAGGATCACCTGCGGGTGGTACCGGACCTGCTTGGCCCGCTGCACGAGGTAGTACGGGTCGACGGGGATGCAGTGGCCGCCGACGAGCCCGGGGCGGTACGCGTGGAAGTTCCACTTCGTGCCCGCGGCCTTGAGCACCTCGTTCGTGTCGAGGCCGAGCCGGGCAAAGAGCATGGAGAGCTCGTTCATGAGCGCGATGTTCAGGTCGCGCTGGACATTCTCGATGACCTTCGCGGCCTCGGCCGTCCGGATGTCGGGGGCGCGGTAGACGTTGGTGACGAGACCGTAGAGGTCGCAGAGCGCATCCGTCGTGGCCTCGTCCTGGCCCGAGACGATCTTGAAGATGTGCGGCAGGTCGTGGGCCTCGTCGCCGGGGTTGATCCGCTCGGGCGAGTACCCGATGAAGAAGTCCTTCCCGCAGACCGTGCCCGAGGCCGCTTCGAGGGCCGGGATCATGAACTCCTCGCTCGCCCCGGGGTAGACCGTGGACTCGAGGACCACGATCGCGCCGGGCTTGAGGTTCTCGCCGACCGTCTGCGATGCCGAGACGACGGGCTCGAAGTCCGGGTCCTTGGACCGCGTTACCGGCGTCGGGACCGCGATGATCACGAAGTCGGCCTCGCGGATCTTCGAAGGATCGGTCGTGGCCTCGATCCGGTTGCCGGGGGTTCCGTTCAGCTCGTCGACCTTCTTCTGGTCGCGCCGGAAGCCGATCGTGCGCAGGTGCGCCGCGAACGCCTCGGCAAGGGGGAGGCCGACGTAGCCGAGGCCGACCACGCAGACCGTTTTGTCCGTTATTGTCTCCGCCATCAGAACGACTCCACCATGTACGAACGCATCATAGAGGTGCGGGCTGGAGACGCAAAAAGGGATCGGCCACTGTTACGGAGGCGACGATCTCCCGATCGACCCGAACCCTTCCTCCGTGATTGCGCCGGTTATCCGTCCCGACGCGACTGCCTTCCCGGAGGTCGACCGCACCCGGGAAGACGCAGTTCGCGCATCGACGGATCACCCGGTGTAGCGATCGGCGACGGCCTGAAACGAGAGCTTCGGCTCCCAGGGCATCTCCGGGTAGCGTGTGCCGTGTCTCGCGTCGGGCTGTACTGTGACGATCCCGTAACTCGCCATGTCGAGGTCGAACGCGGGGTCGTCGGAGGTGGGGAAGCTGTAGCTCGCGACCTGGAAGACGAAGGCGGCGTCGATCGGTTCCTCCATGAAGAGCGTGAGGAGCTCCGAGAGGTACCGGGATTGCGTCTCTTCACTTCTCACGAACCCGCCCCGGACGGATCGCCGCTCCCTCGAGGTATCGACGATCGCCCAGCCGGCGGCGCCTTTCTCGTCGGTGCCCTGGTAGGTGCAGCACCCGAATTCGGTGATGGCAACGGGCTTTCCGTGCGCATAGTGCCGGGCCAGCCCCCTGCGGTACGTCCTCGTGTTCCCCGCATCGCGATAGTTGTTGACGCTGACGAGGTCGAACTGCCGCCAATCCACGTGTTCCCACGGGCCCGAGCCGCAGGTGATCCGGCCGCCGAACTTGCTCCGCACGGTTGCGGCGGCCCTTGCGAGGAACGGGTCGAGCCTGCTGCCGGGCCACCGTCCCCACGTAATGAAGTACCGCAGCGGGCCTCGTCCGCTCACGAATGACCGGACGCGGGCGTACTCGGCGTCGCCGGGCAGGATGCCCTTCATGAAGAAACCGAGCTCGTTGCCCGCCTCGAAGACGATGTCGTCGTACTTCCGTCACAGGTCCTCGGCGACGCGGGCGCACTCGGCGAGGTACTGCAGCGTCTCGTCCGGGGCGGCGTCGACGAGGAACGGCGAGAACCAGACGGCAAGGCCCTGCGAGAGCGCGTACCCGGCCGTCTCCCTGAGCCGTGCGGGGTCCCCGGCCGCACAATCGGATGGCAGTGCAGTGGTGGTCGTCCCTGATGATCTCGATCTCCCGGCGGACCACGGCCTGATCGAAATCGTTCCGCGTCGATCGGCCGTGTGAGAACTCGGTCCCGACATCGTAGACGATACCCCTGCACCGCAACGGTCATACCACCACGTCATCGGGTCCGATCATCACCTCTGGAAACAGCGCGGCGAGTATGTACTTTTCGGACCGACGGTCACCGGCGTTCCGCAACCGCCCGGCAATCGTTGATCCTCTGGGCCCGCAGGCACCCCTCGTCGTACCGAGATTCTCGGAATGGAGAGGGTCACCAGGATCACAGCGCCGGATAAAAAGGCAATCCTTATACCTGACATTGTACGAGGAGATGGTATGCTTCCCCCATATCTCCGCTACCTCTGCCTCGTCCTGCTGCTGATCGCCGCGATGGTGCTGCCGGCCGCAGGCGCGAACATCGCCGCGGGCTCGATCACGGTCCGCTCGGTCCCGGGCGGCGCCACGGCGACCCTCGACGGCGTGTACCAGGGCCTGACACCGCTCGGCAACGATGCCCTGGTGATCGAGAACATCGATCCCGGTCCCCACCAGCTCGTCCTCTCCAAGAGCGGCTACCTCGACGACCAGCACCCGTTCTGGATCGGCTCGGGCCAGCGGAGCGACATCCGCATCACGCTCTCCACGACTACAAGCCAGTCGGGCTCGGTCTCGATCGTCTCCTCGCCCGCGGGTGCCGATCTGCTCCTCGACGGGGGGTACCGCGGCCGGACCCCGATCGCGATCAGCGGCCTCTCGACCGGCCGGCATACGGTCGTGCTCGAGCTGCCCGGCTACGTCCGGTACGAGGACACGGTCGATGTCCAGAACGGGGTCATGACCTACCTTGACCCGGTCCTGACCGCGACGGCCGCAGTCGGCTTCATCTCGGTCGTCTCGTCTCCGTCGGGCGCGTTCGTCTACGTCGACGGGGCCTACCGGGGAATCACGCCGCTGACGGTCGCCGCCACGACCGGCTCCCGCCGGATCGAGCTCGACCACCCGGGGTACGCCGACTGGTCGAGTACGGCCCAGGTGACGAGCGGAGCCACGGTCCAGGTGAATGCGTATCTCCAGCTCCTCCCGGCCTCCTCGAACGGCGGGATCGCGGTCTCGTCCGATCCGGCCGGCGCCGGCGTCTACCTGGACGACCAGTACCGGGGAGTCACGACGGACTACGGCGATCTCGAGCTGACCGGGGTGGCCGTCGGGAGCCACACCCTCTCGCTCAGGCTCGACGGCTATGACGAGTACCGCCTGACGGTCCAGGTGACGCCGGACGCGACCGTCAAGGTCCGTCCCCGGCTCACGACCGCCGGCAACCCGAGCGTGACTGCGACGCCGACGGTCCTCGCGGACCGCGGGTCGATCCAGGCGAACTCGACTCCGTCCGGCGCGAGGGTCGCGATCGACGGATCGTACAAGGGCACGACCCCGTTCTCGATCTCCGACGTTCCGGCCGGCCCGCACACGGTGCGGTTCTCGCTCGACGGCTACGTCGAGCGCGAGCAGCCGGTCGATGTCCGGGCAGGACAGACCGCGACCCTCTCCGCGAACCTGACGCCGGTGACCCCGACGCGATCCGGCGTGCCCGTGTTCGCTGTCCTCGCTGCTCTCGGTGCCGTAGCAGTGGTGGCGGTTCGGCGGAGCGGTGGCCGACGACGATAATATTAAGGCCACGGCATACTATTTTACCGCGAATTCGTGATCGACGGTAAAGGTAATCCCTGAGCCGGGCCAAAAAGGTACCCTGCTTTAGCGGTCTCCGACCGCGTCGGCCGCGGCCGATATTCCAATTCATTCTGATTCACTGAGAGGTGCGAAATGAGCGGCGTTCCAGAGAATGTACCCAATACCCTGATGCTCGAGGAGATCCGCAAGGAGGACATCCCGTCGGTCGGCGGCAAGGGGGCCAGTCTCGGCGAGATGGCCTCCCTCGGGCTGCCCGTGCCCAAGGCCTTCGTGGTGACGGCCCAGGCCTTCCGCCGGTTTCTGATCGAGGCGAAACTCGAGGAACGGATCTTCTCGAAGTTCAGGGGGCTCGACGTCGAGAGCAACGAGGCGCTCGAGGCGGCGGCGAACGAAGCGCGCGAGCTCGTGCTCGCCGCGCCGATGCCGGCGAAGATCGCGGAGGATATCCGGTCGGCCTACCGCAAGCTGGCGCCCGAGCCCCTGATCGTCGCCGTCCGTTCGTCAGCGACGGCCGAGGACCTGCCCGACGCCTCGTTCGCGGGGCAGCAGGAGACGTACCTCAACATCCGCGGCGAGGAGGACCTGCTCGAGGCGGTCCAGAAGTGCTGGGCCTCGCTCTACGGCGCCCGGGCGATCTATTACCGGGCCAAGCAGGGCTTCGACGACCATTCGGTCAACATCGCGGTCGTGATCCAGCAACTCGTCCACTCGGAGAAGGCGGGGGTCATGTTCACCTCGCACCCGGTGACGGGCGAGCCGATGACGATCATCGAGGGGTCGTGGGGTCTCGGCGAGGCCGTCGTCTCGGGCACGGTCTCGCCCGACAACTACGTCTACGACCAGCGCGCGGGCAAGGTCGTGGACCGGCTGATCGCGCGGAAGCTCGTAGAGATCGTCTCTGACGGGACGAAGGGGACCCGGGAGGTCGAGGTCTCCATCTCGCGCCAGGAGGCGCAGGTCCTTTCGGACGAGGAGGTGGCACGGCTCGCCATGTTCGGCCGGATCGCCGAGGACCACTACGGCATCCCCCAGGACGTCGAGTGGGCGATCGTCGGCGCCGACCTCTTCATCCTCCAGTCGCGGCCGATCACGACCATCGGCATGACCCAGAGCGCCGGCAGCGCCAGCGGCGGCGCGAAACCGGCCGAGGCGAAGGTCCTGGTCCAGGGGATCGGGGCCGCGCCCGGAACGGCCTCGGGCCGGGTCGTTATCATCGCGGACGCTAAGGAGATCGGGCTTGTCAAGGAGGGCGACATCCTTGTCACGAAGATGACGAACCCGGACATGGTCCCGGCCATGCGCAAGGTCAAGGCGATCGTGACCGACGAGGGGGGCATGACCTGCCACGCCGCGATCGTCTCGCGCGAGCTCGGGACACCGGCCGTGGTCGGATCGCGGACGGCCACCCAGACTCTGAAGACGGGGCAGATGGTCACCGTCGACGGCGAGAAGGGGGTCGTGTACGAGGGCGAGGTCGCTCCGGCGCCGACGCCGAAGGCGGTGGCCGAGGTCGCGAGCCAGGCGGCGACAGCGCCGCTGATCACCGCCACCTCGGTCAAGGTGAACGTCTCCATTCCCGAGGCGGCGCAGCGCGCCGCGGCCACCGGGGCCGACGGTGTCGGCCTCCTCCGGATCGAGCACCTGATGCTCGGACTCGGAAAGACCCCGAGCTGGTTCATCAAGAACGGCCGCGAGGAGGAGTTCATCAAGGAGCTCTACGACGGGATCCGGACCGTGCTCGACGCGTTCCCGGGCAAGCCCGTCTGGGTCCGGACGATCGACGCGCCGACCGACGAGTTCCGAAACATGCAGGGCGGCGAGGACGAGCCGCGCGAGCACAACCCCATGCTCGGCTGGCGCGGGATCCGGCGCGACCTCCATTCGCCCGAGCAGTTCCGGCTGCAGGTCGAGGCGTTCAAGCGGCTCTGGGCCGAGGGTTACGAGAACCTCGGGGTGATGTTCCCGCTCGTCGGTCACCCCGACGAGTTCGTCCAGGCCAAGGCGATGATGGCCTCGTTCGGCGTCGACGTCGAGAACGTCACCCTCGGCGTGATGGTCGAGATCCCGAGCTCGGCCCTGATCATCGAGCAGTTCTGCGAGGCCGGCATTAAATTCGCCTCGTTCGGCACNNACGACCTCATCCAGTACACGCTCGCGATCGACCGGAACAACGAGTACCTCGCCGACATGTACAAGCCGAAGCACCCCGCAGTGCTCAAACTGATCGACTATGCGATCGGGGTCTGCCGCGAGTACGGGGTCGAGTGCTCGATCTGCGGTCAGGCGGGCTCGGACCCGGTCATGGCCGAGTGGCTCGTCGAGCACGGGATCGCCTCGATCTCGGCGAACATCGATGCGGTCGCGAAGATCCGGCAGGCGGTGGCGAGGACCGAGCGCCGGATCCTCCTCGAGGCGGCGCGGCGCACGAATGCGTGAGTGCGGCCTCTCCGAGGAGGAGGTCTTCTCGATTCTTGCCGAGAAGAAGGCCGAGGACCTCTCCCACTGCTCGATCCTCTCCTCGATGTGCACCCTGCCACACCCGGTAGCCGTCCGGGCGCACGCCCTCTTCCTGGAGACGAACCTCGGCGACCCCGGGCTCTTTCCCGGCACGGCCGAGATCGAGCAGCGGCTCGTGGACCTGTTCGGCGCGCTCTACCACCTGCCCGGCGCGGCGGGGTACGCGTCGTCGGGCGGGACGGAGTCGAACATCCAGGCCCTGCGGATCGCGAAGGCCCGGCGACGCGTCGAGCGACCGAACGTCGTGGTCCCGGCCTCGTCGCACTTCTCGTTCGAGAAGGCCTGCCGCATGCTCGGCCTCGAGATGCGGACGGCCGCGCTCGGCGCGGACCTCCGCATGGACCCCTCGGCGGCCGAAGCCCTGATCGACGACGCGACAGTCGGGCTCGTGGGAGTGGTCGGGACGACCGAGTACGGCATGGTCGACCCGATCCCGGCCCTCGCCCGGCTCGCGGAGGAGCACGACCTCTTCTTCCACGTCGACGCCGCGTTCGGCGGTCTCGTGGTCCCGTTCCTTCCGGACCCGGCACCGTTCGACTTCGCTCTCGCCGGGGTCTCGTCGATCGCGGTCGACCCCCACAAGATGGGGATGTCCACGATCCCGGCCGGCTGCCTGCTCGTGCGCGACCAGGCCGTGCTGGACCTGCTGAACGTGGAGACGCCGTACCTGACGGTCAAGCAGGAGTACACGCTCGCCGGCACGCGCCCGGGGGCGCCCGTGGTCGGGGCCTGGGCGGTCCTCGAGCACCTCGGGCAAGAGGGCATGCGGGCGGTCGTTGCGGGCTGCATGGAGAATACGCGGCGTTTGACCGAGGGGCTCGAGGCGTTCGGGGTGGAACGGGCCGCGACCCCCGACGTCAACGTCGCGACCTTCCGGACGGCGTCGGCGCCGCCGGGCTGGCGCGTCTCGTTCACCCGCCGGGGGGACATGCGGATCGTCTGCATGCCACACGTGACCGGGGACGTGATAGAACGGTTCCTCGTCGATGCGGAGGCGCACTATGTATGAGAGGCTGACAGAATCGCTGGAGACCTGCCCGATGGTGCGGCGGGGCGAGTATCACTACTTCATCAACCCGGTCTCGGACGGGATCCCGGTTGTGGAGCCGGCCCTGCTCCGCGAGATCGGGCGCGCGATGGTCCGGGTCATGGACCTCGAGCGGGTGGACATGATCGTGGTCGCAGAGGCCATGGGGATCCACATCGGCACCACGCTCTCGCTGATGACCGACATTCCGCTCAACGTGGTCCGCAAGCGGCGGTACGAGCTCCCGGGCGAGTGCGCGGTCCACCAGACGACCGGGTATTCGAAGGGGGAGCTCTACATCAACGGCCTCCGGCCCGGAATGCGGGTCGTGATCGTCGACGACGTCCTCTCGACCGGCGGGACCATGAAGGCCATCCTCGGCGCGCTCGCCTTCATCGGGGTCGAGGTCGTCGACGTCTGCGTCGCGATCCGGCGCGGGACCCCCGACATCGGCCGCCCCTACAAGTACCTCGTCGAGATCGAGGTCACGGACTGCGTGAAGGTGATCGGGCACGGCCCCTGATCCGTTCGGCGTCGACCCCGGAGAGCTCGCCGCCGAACTCTCGCGCCGCGGGGCGCATTCGGTCGCGCTCCAGTTCCCGGACGGCCTTCGCCGCCGCGGCGTCGCACTGGCTCTTGCGCTGCAGGCCCGGGGCTTCGCGGTCACGCTCGACGGCAACCCGTGCTACGGGGCCTGCGACCTCTCGCGCGAGAGAGCCGACGTGCTCGTCCACGTCGGGCACACCCCGCTCGGCGGCTCCGACGAACGCGTCCTCTACCTTCCGCTCGCGTTCGACGCGGACCTCGCCGCGGTCGAGGCCGCACTCCCCCTCCTGCGGGGGACGGTCGTCGGGCTCGTGACCACGGCCCAGCACGCGCACCTGCTGCCGGCGGCGGCCGAGCTTCTCCGGGCGCACGGGATCGAGGCCCGGATCGGCGGGCCGACGCCACGGACGCCGCTTCCGGGCCAGGTACTGGGATGCTCGTTCGGCGCCGCGCGCGAGACCGGAGCGGAGGAGATCCTCTTTCTCGGCACGGGCGTCTTCCACCCCCTCGGGGGCGCGCTCGCCACCCGCGCCCGGGTGATCGCGTGCGACCCGTATCGCGGCACGGCAGAGGAGGTCGACCCCGACCGGCTCCTCCGCCGCCGCTTCGCCCTGATCGAGCGCGCCCGCGGGGCAGAGACGATCGGCGTCCTGCTCTCGACCAAGTCCGGGCAGCGGCGCGAGGAGCTCGCCCGCCGGCTCGCCGCCCTCGCTCCGGAAAGAGCCGTCGTGGTCGCGATCGAGGAGGTGACGCCGGACGCGCTCACGAACCTCGGGTGCGAGGCGTTCGTGAACACGGCCTGCCCGCGGCTCGCGTACGACGACGCGGCCCGCTTCCCGGCCCCCATGCTCGCCCCGGCCGAGTTCGAGGTCGCGGTCGGCGCCCGCGCCTGGGACGACTACGTCGTCGACGAGTGCGAGTGACCATGCGGTTGCGCCAGCTCGAGATCGCGCTCCAGGGGCTCGACGGCTTTCCGGCTCCGCGGCCGGCGCTCGAGCAGTACGCGACGCCGGCCCCGCTCGCGGCCCGCCTCCTCTTTTTCGCGGCCGGCCACGGCGAGATCGAGGGGCGGACCGTCCTCGACCTCGGGAGCGGCACGGGCGTGCTGGCCTGCGGGGCCGCGCTCCTCGACGCGGCGAGCGTGACCGGCGTCGAGGCGGATGCCGGGGCGATCGCGGTCGCGGAGGCGAACGCGGACCGGCTCGGGGTGGCCATCGCGTGGGTCGAGGGCGATGTCGGGAACCTGCCCGAGCCGGTCCGGGGCCGGGTCTTCGACACGGTCGTGATGAACCCGCCGTTCGGCGCGCAGGTCCGGCACGCGGACCGCCCCTTCGTGGACGCGGCCCTCGCGCACGGCCGGACGGTCTACAGTCTCTTCAACGCGGGCACGCTCCCGTTTCTCGAGCGCTACATCGCGGGCAGGGGCGAGGTTCTCGAGACGGTCTCCGCCCGGCTCTCGCTGCCGCGCTCCATGGGCCACCACCGGAAGGAGACGGTGGAGATCCCGGTCGAGTGCGTCCGCATCCGGAGCCTGGTCGCGTGAGGCGCATCCCGGGGCAGGTCCTCCGCCTGGCCCTCGGCCACCTCGCGATCGACATCTATACGACCGTCATCCCGGCCGTCATCCCGGTCCTCGTCAGCGAGGGAGGACTCTCCTACCTGCTCGCGGGCCTCATCCTGACCGCGTACAACACGACCTCGTCCCTCGTCCAGCCGGTCTTCGGCTGGCTCGCCGACGCGAAGGGGAGGAGCGTGCCCCTCGCGCTGGCCATGCTCTTGGGCGGCGTCGCGATCGGCCTCTTCGGTTTGACCACCTCGTTCCCGGTGCTGATCCTGCTCGCCGCCATCGCGGGGGTGATGCACGCCGCGTTCCATCCGCTCGCGCTCTCGACCGTGAGCCGGGCCGCCCCCGAGGGCGGGCGGGGGCGGACGATCTCGTACTTCGTGGTCGGCGGCAACCTCGGGTTCGCGCTCGGCCCCCTCCTCGCCGGGTTCGCGCTGGGGCATTTCGGGCTTGCGGGCCTGCCCCTGGTCGCGCTCCCGGCCCTGCTGGTCGCGCCCCTCCTCCGGAGCAGGGCGTTGAAGGCGGGCGGCGAGAGGGCGACACCGCCCGACGACGCGCCGCCGAACCGTCCGAGAGCGTTCGCCCTCCTCTCGACCGCCTCGGTGATCCGCGCCTGGGCGCTCTTCTCCGTGCTCGGGTTCCTGCCCGCGTTCCTCGTCTCCCGCGGCGTCGACCTGCTCGGCTCGAACCTGATCACCTCGGGCATGCTCCTCGCCGGTGTCGGGGGCCAGCTCCTGGGAGGGACCCTCTCGGACCGGTTCGGCAGAAAGGAGTTCGTCCTCGCCGGGCTCGCGATCGCGATCCCGGCGTACGCCGGGTTCCTGCTGACCGGCGGCGCGGTCTCGCTCGCCCTGCTCGGGCTCTTCGGCTTCGCCCTCTGGTCGACCTTCGCGATCACGGTCGCACTCTCGCACGAGCTGATGCCCCGCGCCGTCGGCCTCGCCTCGGGCGTGATGCTCGGGGTCGTGGTCGGCGCCGGCGGGCTCGGCGTCGCCGCCACGGGCTACCTCGCGGACCTCTGGTCCCTCGAACTCGCGCTCTGGACCGTGGTCCCCGTGCTCCTCGTCTCCGGCCTGCTCTACGC
This sequence comes from Methanoregulaceae archaeon, assembly GCA_013331215.1. Lineage (GTDB taxonomy): Archaea > Halobacteriota > Methanomicrobia > Methanomicrobiales > Methanospirillaceae > UBA288 > UBA288 sp11384u. The sequence goes on along the minus strand of DUGU01000110.1, from coordinate 6,815 downwards.
GGTCCTTCCGTACCCCTGGAAGGCGGCCGGAGCTCAGATCCAGCGCCNNGGAAGTAGAGGAGCATCGTGACCGAGATCCCGATCATGAGCAGCCAGAGGATCGGGTACGACCAGTGGTACTCGAGTTCGGGCAGGTAGCGGAAGTTCATGCCGTAGACCCCGACGATGAAGGTGAGCGGCATGAAGATGGTAGAGAAGAGGGTCAGGACCTTGATGATCTCGTTCAGGCGATACGAGACCGACGAGAGGTAGATATCGAGCATGCCCGCGACCACGTCGCGCAGGGACTCGATCGTCTCGATCATCTGGATCGTGTGGTCGTAGATATCCCGGAAGAAGATGATCACCGACCGGTCGATGAGCGGGGTCTCCACCCGTTCGACCCGGAGGACGAGCTCGCGAAGCGGCCAGAGGACGTGGCGGAGGTCGACCATCGCCCGCTTGAGCTGGTGGACCTCCCGGAGCGTGTCGGGCGTGGGCTGGGCGAGCACCTGCTCCTCGAGGAACTCCGCCCGCTCGTCGAGCCGTTCGAGCACGACGTAGTAGCCGTCGACAACCACGTCCACGAGCGCGTACGTGAGGTAGTCCGCGCCGAGCTGGCGGATCCGGCCGTCGCGCCGGATCCGCTCGCGGACCGGGTCGAGGATGTCCCCGGGCGCCTCCTGGATCGAGAAGACCACGTGCGGGCCGAGCAGGATCGAGAGCTGCTCCACCCGGAGCCGCTCGCCGGTCTCCTCGAACGAGATCGCCTTGAGCGAGAGGTAGACGTAGTCCTCCTTGAAGACCTCGAATTTGGGGCGTGCGCGCGTGTTCAGCATATCCTCGAGGACCAGCGGGTGGACCTCGAGCCGGTCCCCGATCGTCCGGACCGTACCCGGATCCAGGCCGACGACATCGATCCACGTCACCGGCCAGGCCGGGTCGAGCGGGAAGACCTCGTCGATGCAGCAGGAGGGGCGTTCGTCGAAACCGTCGGGGCCGAATCGCATGACGTTGATCACGGGGGCTTCCGGCGGGCGCTCGCCCACGTAGACGAGCGACCCCGGCGGGAGCCCGTACTTCCCCGACGGGCTGGACACCCGCTGGTGCGAGAGCGTCGTGGTGTCGCCGCCGGCAAGTCGTCCGAGCCTCTCCGCCAGGTCCTCCTGCTTCGCCATGGCTGTCCATAGAACGTCGGCGGCCCATATCGCCTTTTCGTTCGGCGAGAAGCATAAGCAAATGGTTTATGTCCTTCCCCTCACCAGATCAGTCTGGGGTCACGATGGAGATCGTCAAGATTCCGCGGATGGAGAAGGGGGAGTACGATCGGTTGATCGAGGAGGGGTACGTCTGCCGGATCGCGTTCCAGGGCGAGAAGTACCCGTACATCGCCCCGTTCCTCTACGTCTTCGACGGCCGGTTTCTCTACTTCCTCTCGACGAAGTACGGCAAGAAGATCGACTACTTCCGCAAGAGCCCGTACGTCTCGGTCGAGGTGGAGCGGTACAGCTCCGACCTCTCCTACTATACGTTCGTGACCATGCAGGGGCGGCTCGAGGAGGTCGAGGACTCGATCGAGAAGAAGCTGGTGCGGGAGCGGTTCGTCGACCTGATCGTCGGGCGCCACCTCTCGAACAACATCCTCGGAGCGCTCGGCCACTCGCCGCAGGACCCGCCCGAGGCGATCGCCGAGGAGGAGCGCTCGCTCGTCTGGCGCCTGACGGGGGTCAAGGACCTGGTCGCGCTCAAGAACCTCTGACCCCGTCCGATACCCTTTTTTCATCGCGGCGCAGACATAGACTGTTACATCGCGGAGCGCGCCCGCCGACGGCGGGGCCGATCCGGCGCCCTCCCGGCGCCGTACGCCTCCGCGCAACGGAGTATCTCTCGTGGCCACGTCCGGTCTTGACAAGCTGTTATCCTGGGTCCTGCTGATCGCGGTCGTCGCCGCGATCGGGCTTACAGTCGTCCTCTCTCAACTCCCGCCCCGGGAGGAGCCGTTCACCGAGTTCTACCTGCTCGGCAACGACGGGATCGCCGAGGACTACCTCTTCGACCTTCGCGCCGGCCAGGGCCAGCCCGTGATCATGGGGATCACGAACCACGAGGGCGCGCCCGCGAGCTACGTGGTCGAGGTCTGGGCGGCTCACGAGACGATCGTCGCCTCCACGAACCGCACCCACGTGGACTCGATGACCCAGATCGGCACCGTGCGGGTCGACCTGCTCGACGGCCAGACCTACGAGCAGCCGTACCAGGTCACGGTCTCGGATAAGGACGCGAACAAGGTCGAGTTCCTCCTGTTTTTCCAGGATCCGGAAAAGGTCGGCAGCGTGCCGCCAGCGAGCATGAGCGGCCAGGATCGGGTCGACGCCGCCTACCGGAACGTCAACCTCTGGATCGCGGTGAACTGACGATAGTCAGCACCGCTCGATGAAATTTTCCAGGATACGGAGGCCGACGGCCCCGCTCTTCTCGGGGTGGAACTGGACGCCCCACGCGTTCCCCGACCGGACGGCCGAGGCGAACGGGAGGATGTAGTCGGTCGAGCAGAGGCACTCGGCCGGCCCGGTGCTCGCGTAGAAGGAGTGGACGAAGTAGACGTACTC
>DUGU01000110.1:0-4153 GCA_013331215.1 Methanoregulaceae archaeon | reverse complement strand
ATCTGCATGCCGAGGCAGATCCCGAGCAAGGGTACGCGCCCGACGACGTCGCGGATGACGTCGACCAGCGGCCTGAGTTGCGCCATTCCCTCGTGAAACGCGCCGACGCCGGGCAGCACGATCCGATCGGCTGCCCGTACTTCATCCGGGTCCGAGGTCAGGCAGACCGCGGCGCCCGCTCGCTCGAGCCCGCGCGAGACCGAGCGGAGGTTGCCGAGGCCGTAGTCAATGACCGCGACGCGCTCCATCCGTGCCGGCCCTCCGCCAGTGCCCCTCGGTCACCCATTCATCGGGGAGCCCCTGTTCCCGCTGCCAGGCCCCGAGGCGCTCGTTCCACGCGCCCATCGGTCCCGGGTAGTCCCGCTCGATCATCCGCAGCAATGCCAGGTCGCTCGACGGACAGATATAGCAGCCGATCCTGTCGAGGCCCCGCTCGTACAGCGGGTTGTACGGCGCCGCCTCGCGGAAGAGGTAGAGCCAGACATGGAGCGCGGTCCACGTGTGGATCGGCGCGGCCGAGAGCTGAGCCGGGAGCGCGGGGTTCCGCCAGACGCGCCGGCTCTTCGCGCGTTTGTACGACTCGTACTTCCGCTGCCCGATGAACGAGAGGCACTGGCCGAACCGGCCCCGGATCGCCTCGCCGATCGGGGCGAGCTTGCAGACCCCGCAACACCAGCGGGCGTCGACCGCGGGCGGCCCCTGCTCGGCGAAGGTCGCGTCGAAGGCGGTCTCGCCCGAGGACCGAACGACCTCCGCTCCGTACTTCACTGCAACCTCGTCGATGTTCGCGTAGGTCTCCGGGAACTCGAAGCCGGTATCGGCGAAGAGGAGCGGGGGGACCGTGCCGAGGGCCGCCCGGACCACGAGGAGTGTGGCAAGGCTGTCCTTGCCGCCCGAGTACGAGACCGTGACCGGGAGATCCGGGTACGACGCCACTACCTCGCGAACGAACGCGGCCGACGTGGCCTCGTACCGATCCAGGACCGGCCGGTTCGCGGCGACCGCATCGGCCCAGGTCGCGGCTCCGGGCACGCACGGGCTCGAGACGTTCCTGCGGGTCCTCACGATGGCGCCGCGTCCCATGGCACGGGCCTCGGCGGCCGAGACGCGGGCGCGCCCGACCCCGATCACGGTCCTGTCCGGGGCGAGTATGAAGACCTCGTCGCCGGCACGGACCTCGTCGTCGATCTCGCGAAGGCCCGGCGCGAGGAGGCTCGCACCCTGGTCGCGGATCGACGGGATCGCGCCCTCGTCCGCGACGACGAACCGGCGTTTCGGAGACAGGAGGGCGCCGGCTTCGACCCGCGGGATGGGCTCCCACCGGTCCTCCGCCGGGATGTACCGGATATGCCCGACCACGGCGCCGCCGACCACGACCTCCTCCATCCGGTCGGGGTCGGGGACCTTGTTCATCAGCGCGAGCGTCCCCTCGGGGACGAGGGGCGCGCCGAAGTGGTCGTCGTAGATCCGGTTGACGAGCGCGACGTCGGCCGAAAAGGCCGGCCGCGCGTCCCCGGGCGGCGTCACCGGGACTGCGCGCGTAGCGCCGCCGCAGCGGCCGCAGACCTCGTCGAGGACCGGGACGTGGCAGGCATCGCACCAGCGGAGCTGGATACGGCCGAGGTAGAGGGGGCGCATGCGATAGGGTTGGCCGGGGCCGGCAAAAAAGGGTCGGACTCTGCCGTCAGTCGTACTCGCGCCAGGTGTGCCCGCACTTGACGCAGCGGAAGAACCGGACCTCGGACTCGTCCGCGGACCGGAGCTGGCGCATCCACCAGAAAGCCAGGTTGTACTCGCACTCGGGGCACTTCGTCGGGACCGTCGGCTTGGTCGAGATATCGTCCGCCTCGTCGAAGAACGCGATCTCCTTCTCCTGGCGGACTCGAGTCCGCTTCATCTGGTCCTTGTCGGTGATCTGCCGGATGTACCCGCAACGCCTGCATTTGAGCTGGCCCGCACTGGAGATCATCATGCTCTTGCACTGCGGACAAAACATCGTTCAGCTTTTCGAGCCGAGACCAGATTAAGCCTTCCGACGGGACCTTTCTGCCTCAAGAGAAATCCATAAAGGGGGCCGTCGACGAGACTTAGTGATGATCGAGTACCTCGTTCTCGCCTCGGCCCTCGCGTTCGTCCTCTTTCTCCTGCCCGGACCGCAGCGCCGGTACGCGGGGATCGCCGGATGGGCCGGGATGGTGCTCGTGCTCGTCGCTCTGCTGCCGGAGTTCGCGGCCGAGAACAACTTCGTCTACCCGGCCATGACCGTCGCGGCGGTCCCGTTTCTCGCGATAACGGCACGCCGACTGCTCGCGGGCGACCCGAGCGTCGAGGCCCTGACTCGCGGCGCGGCTATCGCGTTCGTGATCTACGCGCCCTTCGAGTTCATACAACCGTTGGGCGACTGGCTGATCGGGGTCGTGGTCGGCCAGCTGGCCTGGCTGCTGGCCGCGATCGGCTTCCCCGTCTCGCTCTGGGCCTGGAACACGTTCATCCACAACGGCTTCCGCGTCGAGATCATCCTGGCCTGCACCGGGATCCAGTCGATCGCGATCATGCTCGGGGTCGCGTTCGCGGTCCCGTCGACCCTCCGGCAGAAGGTGCTCGCGTTCCTCTTCGTCGCGCCCGTGATCTACCTTCTGAACCTCGGCCGGAACGTCTTCGTGATCATGGCGTACACGGACCAGTGGTTCCCGTACCTGCCCCAGATCGCCGGCAACGGCGAACTCGGGTACGAGTCGTTCTTCTGGGCGCACAACGTCCTCGCCGAGCTCGGCGCGCTCGTCGCCCTGGTCCTGATCGCGTGGGCCCTCTTCCGCCTGATCCCGGCGCTCGGGGAGCTCGCGGCGGACCTGGTCGAGGTCTACCGGTCCGACCTCATGCGAGCCGTCGGTAGAGGTAGAGAACCCGCTCGACGGCCGAGAGGTTAGTGCCCGCCGCGATCAGCACGACCGCGGCGGCCATGGCGACGGGGCCCACGACGAGGGACCCCGCCCCGGCGAGACAGAGCACGAGCACGGTCTCCGGCCGGCCGAAGAACCCGACGCCCTCGAGCGGGTCCTGGATCTTGCCGCCGTCCCGTTCGTCGTACCCGACCTCGGCGTAGACCACGGGCTTGATGAAGGTGTTCATCAGCGAGCCGACGATCGCGAGCATCACGATACCCGCGTCGGCCACGGGCGGCACGGGCAGCACGGACGAGAGGATCGGGATCCCCGATAGGCCGATCCCGAGCAGGACCGCGGCGTCGACGTACTTGTCCACGATCCAGTCGAAGACCGCGCCGAAGCAGGAGTGGCGGTGGGTCAGGCGGGCCACGACGCCGTCCGCGAGGTCGAGGACGGCCGAGGCGAAGAGGAGGAGCGCTCCCAGAAAGAAGTGGCGCGACGCGAAGAGCACGGCGCAGGCAAGGCCGAAGAGGAGCGAGAGGAGCGAGAGCTGGTTCGGCGTCAGGCGCAGCCGGACAAACTGGCTCGTGATCGGCTCGACATACTGCCGGAGCCTGGGCCGAAGTGCCGTAATGTTCACGTCCGTCCCCCCTGGGGCCCCCTCAGCGAAGGCCGTTCTAATATTCTCGGCTCGTGCCGGCATAAAACCAGGGGTCACGCCGGGACCGCGTCCCTTTTTATCCCTCCGGCGCGCACGCCTGATATTAGGTGGACTATGCCGGATGACCGCGCTCGACCGCACGTGCTGATGATGTCGGAGATCACGGCCGACGGGAAGCTGACCCTCAAGCGCGGGGCCTCGAGCAAGCGGCTGATGAAGTTCATGGCTCCCGAGACCGAGGTGCTGCTCCACGAGACGCGGGCGGCCTGCGATGCGATCATGGTCGGGTCGAACACGATCCGGATCGACAACTCGTTCCTGACTGTCCGGTACATCGAGGGGAAGAGCCCGATCCGCGTGATCCCCTCCTCGGACGCTTCCCTGCCCCCGGACGCGAACGTGCTGAAGCCCGACGCGCCGACCGTGATCGCGGTCTCCGCCCGTGCGCCGGCCGACCGCGTGGCCGCACTCCGGGCGACGGGCGCCGACGTGATCGTGGCGGGAGACGAGCACGTCGATCTCCCCCTGCTGATGCGGCGGCTCGTCGAGGACTACGGGGTCCGGCGCATGATGATCGAGGGGGGCCCGACCCTGAACTGGCACATGC
>DUGU01000004.1 GCA_013331215.1 Methanoregulaceae archaeon | reverse complement strand
CCTCGCATGGAACTCTCTGAGCCTCGAGGGCAGAGACGGGTCGGGCGCATCGGCGCTCATCGCTGAGATGTGTTGGCTCTCTATCGCTCTAACTTTTCCCGGGCCTACCAGTGCCTTCCGGGAGGTCAGTGTTCGAAACCGGTGGTTGCTCCCGGGTGAAGCCACTGCAGTCGGGGTACCAGCGGGAGGTGGTGCGGAGGTTCTGGCGTTGTCACAGGCCCACCGCCAATCGCGGGTTCCACCGTCCCCGCGCTCTCCCCCTGTGGCGACCTCACGAAATAAAACCAAAACCTCATCTGTCTAACATCCCAATCATGCACGAGGCCGGAGGAATCAGGGGGGCCGTGGAATGGGACGAATTCACGAATTGAAGATCCGGAACTATCGCGGACTCGTCGACGTCGAGATCTCACCGCGGCGGATCAATATCCTCGTCGGCCGCAATAATTCCGGCAAGTCCTCGGTTCTCGAGGCTCTGGCCCTCCATCTCTGTTCCAGAAACGGGTTCCTCGATAGCGCAGGGAACGACCTGTGGCGCTGCCTGACGCGACAACGGCACTATGACCCACGCTTCTTCGTCAACACGGCGGCCGATCGCGCGACCGTCGCAGTATCGGACGACACGACGAAGGCCTCTCTGGTGGTGGAGAGATATCGGGCCGGGACCCCCGATAACGGCCGTGCCGGCCTGATCATGAACTACTATCGCGAGCGTGTGGAGGAGTATCTCGGTCGGTTTCTGTTGCGGACCCCTGTCAAGTACGTGGCCCGTGACAGAGGTACAACCCTGCTCTCGGTCATCGACGCGTACGGTCGGCAGACACGGCTCGATGAGACGGACAACGTCCCGGACCAGGAGAACGAACCCGACATCAACGAAGTCCTCGATACAATGCGGGCTCCTCTTCTCTCGGCCCTGATCGAGTCGGAGAAGATGGTCCTGACCCGAACCGAGGGGGAAGCCGTCACGGACCTATACCTCCACCACAGGGGTATCGCGAAGGGAGAAGAGCGCGGCTCCATCGTCTACCGGTTCGCACAGGAGATGAGGAGCCCGGGGCCCGAATCTGTCCGGGGGGAAGGACAGGTCGACCCGAAATGCGTCTTTGAGTTCGACCGATCGGTATCGCCCGTGGAGATGAACCGTCTTCACGACCTCGTCGTCGAACGGAGCCGTATCCAGGCAACGCTCGGGTACCTGAAACAGCAGATCGGCTATCTGACCGACATTCGGAAGACCGACGAGGGAATTCAGGTCTTCCTCGAAGGACAGGACGGCCCGCTCCCGCTCAGCTCCATGGGCGAGGGGTTCATCGCGCTGCTCAAGACCGTCTTCGTCTCGTCCCTGCTCGACGACGGTCGGGTGATCATCGAGGAGCCGGAGTACGCGCTCCATCCTGGTTTCGTCGACCTGCTGTCGAACCACATGCTCACCAGCAGCCCGGGGTTGCAGTACTTCGTCTCCACACACAGCAACGACTTCGTCCGGTCGATGCTCGAGGCGGCGGACGCAATGGAATGCCTGGACGACGTTCTCGTTCTGAGGCTGCACAAGAGGCTGGACACCCTCAACCCCGATCTCGAGCCCATGGGCGGTGCAGAGGCGCTCACGGCGATGCGAGAGATCTGCCTCGACCTGCGGGGGATCTGAGGGTGCGGCACGTCCTCTGCGAAGGGAGGAACGACACGGTCTTTCTGAGTACCCTCGCAGATCCGGCCGGCGACAGGACGGTATTGTCGATAGACTCCGATGTCCAGGCGTTTCTCACCACGTTTATAAAGCCATACTACGCGACGGCGTATCGCGCCGCTATCCTCGGAGACAGGGGCCGGGACGCCCTCATCTCCTCGTACGTCCCGCACCTGGTCAGAGATCTCTTCGGGAAGGTCCGCAGAGCCGATCTCACGATCGTCACGGATGACGACAACTCCTCTCACGACGAGCTCTTCGACGCGTATTCCGAGACCATCGTCGCATCTCTCCGCTCTCGAGGGCTCTCGGATACGACGATCAATGCGGACACGTCCACACGGACGTTCAGCGTGGTCTCATCACGGGATCCCTCGTATCGCGTCTCGCTCTCGTTTGTCTGGGTGCCGGTCAGCCTGGAGGCCCAGGTGCGAAACGGCGCCCTCTGTCGATATGGGTATCGATTCACCCAGACCCGCCAGGAGGATCTCAGAAGGATGGATCCCCACCGGGCGATCGAGGCGATTGTTCTCGGATTGGGCTGCACAACAGAGGATTTGATCCGTGCAAGCGTCAGGGATGGTTGGTTTGAGCAGGAGGAGTGGTTTCGATGTTGCAGGTCGCGTATGCAAGAGTTCGACATCCCGATGGGATCCACGACGGGTTGATCATCCTCGATGGCCAATGCATCGGGGGACTCTTTTTTTCCGTTCGGGATGACGGATCCACGCATGCCCGCTCGCTGTTCTCACCGGCGAGCCCTTATGTAAGATCGATTATTTCTGAAGAACGCCCTCCACCACGCCCTCGGCCGCGAGCACGTTTCCCGGCCGGACCAGCAGGTCGATATCGCCCGACTGCCGGAGCGCCGGATCGGGGTAGACTGTCCGGGCCAGCGCCGGCCCCTTGAGCAGCACCGACGGGATGCCGGCGGCCTCGAGCGCGTCGACGACCG
>DUGU01000090.1 GCA_013331215.1 Methanoregulaceae archaeon | reverse complement strand
CTGGATGCTCGAGCTCGTCCGGATGGCCGTCCGGGAAGGGGTCCTCCCCGACCTGCCGCCCGCGTTCCTCGGCCCGATGATCGTCCGGGTCCTGAACGGCATCCTCGCGGCCATCGCGGCCGGCGAGACCGGCATGTCCGAGGACGAGATCGTCGAGGCCGGGCTCGCGATGCTCCGGAAGGCCTGACGGGGCCGCGTGATGCCCGAGACGACGGGTCCCGTGATTCTCACCCAGGACCATGCCGAGATGCTCGCCCGGTTTCTCGCGACGAGACCGGAGAGCTCGCTCCTCCTGCTCTCGAACGTCCTGTCGGCGGGCCTCGAGGACGGGGGCGGGCCCTTCCAGGGGACGTATGCGGCGTACCTGGAGAACGGGGAGATCGCCGGCGTGGCCGCACATTACCGGAACGGCATGGTCGTTCTCCTGGCCCCGGAGAATGCTCCGGGGCTTCTCCGTGCGGCCGCGGCCGCTTCCGGCCGGGGGGTGTCCGGCATCGCCGGGCCGTACGACCAGGTGCGGCAGGCGCTTCCGGACGTTCTCCGAACGGGCCGCCGTCCCGCCATGGACGGCAGGGAGGTCCTCTACTCCCTGCACCTGGACGCGCTTGCCGTTCCCGACCTCCTGCTCGGCGGCGACGTGACCTGCCGCCGTCCGCTCGACGACGAGATCCCCGTCCTGGTCGAGGTGCGCGTCGCGTTCATGCGCGAACACCTGGGCCCACAGATGCGCGCATCGCACGAGAACGAAGCCCGCGAGGCCGTCGGCCGCCAGCAGCGCGCGAACGATCTCAGGGTCCTCGAGACGGCCGGAGAGGTCGTCGCGACGGCCGCCATCACCGCGGGGATTCCGGGAATGGTCCAGGTGGGCAGCGTGTACACGCGACCCGAGCACCGGTGCCGGGGATACGGCCGGGCCGTCGTGGCGGGCCTGCTCCTCGAGGCTCGGGCCCGCGGCACCCGGCAGGCCATCCTGTTCACCGGGACGGAGATGCCGGCCGCCCGGCGGGCCTACACGGCGCTGGGGTTCCGGCCGATCGGAGAGTACGGCCTCGTGCTGTTCTGAGAACATGCGACTACCCCCGCTCAGGTCCCTATTCGACGAAGGGCGGGCCCCGAGAGGAGGTTGCCCAGGCCCCCCCGTCAGGGACGAGGGCGGCTCCGAGCATTAGTCGTTCCGACTCCATGGCACCGGGGCAGCGCGGCGATACGGCGAACGCGCCCGCTGATGGGACGATACGACGGATCATCCCACTTCCCGGGCCCCAAATATAGTAATACCCGATCGACAATGAGCTGACACATGAAGATCCTGACCCGCTCGCACACGAACCGGATCGTCGCCGGGGTCTGCGGCGGTCTCGGGGAGTACCTCGAGATCGACCCGAACATCATCCGCCTGGTCTGGATCGTCGCCATGGTCCTGCTGGGGTTCTTTCCGGGCATCTTCGTCTACGGTCTTATCTGGCTGCTCGTTCCCGACGAAGCTCCTCCCGTCACGGAGGCCGGTCCCGGGGTTGACGCGCCCGTCGTCGATTGACGGTCGACGGTGAGCGCGGGAGAAGCGCGGCCGGCGCTCGAGACCGACCGGGAGGTTCGTTCGGCAGCTCGTCGCGGGTCTCGCGCCGCTGTCATGCACCCTGCGGTGCGGACGAATGTCCCCGACGCTCGCGCGGCAGACGGTTCCCTCACATCTTCGGCAAAGCCCGGTCGCCCGGCCGGGACGCGGGCTGCACCGATCTGCGAAGAATGTCCGACCGGAAAATGGACGCACTCTCCTGGTCTTTCTTCATGCCGGCAGTGAGAATCCGCTTTGCATACGCATCCCGCTCCTGCTGTTTCTTTCTCTTCGCCTCGGAGTCGTCCGCCATGGCCGCGATCTGCGCATCCGGTTCGTCGACCTTCGTGCGATAGTGATAATCGTTGTAGATCTCCATCGCTTTGACGAACGTCTCGAACGGGAGCGACGTGTTGTCTTCCGCCCGGAAAAACTTCGAGAGCACGTCCGCGCTCGCGGCCGTCGGCGCGAAGGACCTGAACGTTTCGTCCGGTGTCCCGTCGAGGCTGATGACGGCATAGGGGACATCGCCGAAATAGGGCTCTTTCGAGACGCGATCGACAAAGAGGCCCGTTGTCTGGTCGACGCCGTACGATCCGAAGCCGGGGCCCAGTCTCTCCAGATCGTCGTCGGTGATCAGGGCATAGCCCGCACGTGCGGGCACGTCCCCGGGCAGACTGATGCTCAGGCCGTATCGGCCGCTGAACTCGGGTCTGGCGTCGAAGATCCTCTCGCCGACTTTCCCCGCTAGTTTGGTGACGGCGCCGGCCGAGAGCAGACAGGTGCTGTACGGAAGGAAGAGAGGGACGACCACTGCCGATTCGCACGGGGTTCCGACAGCGGGGAACAGCTCGTCCGAGAAGTCGTCGATCGAGAGGTACAGGTCGAGCCACAGCTTCCTCGACTCGGACGTGATCGCCGGCGAGTAGTAGACGAGCGACGTGCCCTGCTCCGTCGCGCCCGGCCCCACGACCCTCGTCTTATTATTTTTAATCTTTGTCACTATATTGAGCGCATGAGGCTGCGCTTTATTCTCCGAGATATTCTTCACGGCCGTGGTGATCAGCAGCGGTCTCTCCGGCTTTGTCCATCTCGCGACCCACCCGGGGTCCGGGAATTCTCCGGAATAGACCTCCCGGAGCGTGCGAGCCCCCGGTGCAGACTGCCCCCGGGATCTTTTCGTTCACGGATTTTTCACGAACCGGTATCTCATTCAGCGGCGGTGTTCGTCTCCCCGGGTTCGGCGGTCTCTTCGACCTCCCTCAGGAACGCCAGGGCCGGGTCCAGGAGCAGGTCGGGGTCCGTTCTCGCAACCAGGTGATCACTCTCGACGAAAACCAGCCGGGCGTCCGGAATTCCTGCGCGAAGTTCCTCGGCGTATCCGACCGGGACCGATGTGTCCCGCGTGCCGTTGACAATCAGGACGGGGCACCGGATCCGTCCCAGGAGGGGCCGTCCGTCGAATGTTCTGAGTGCCTCGAACTGCCGGAGGAACGATGTGATCGTCGGGGGGTGAGCGAGCGTTCTCTCGGCGAACCCCGGCTGCGTCATCGCGGTGCGCAGCCGTTCGAACGCGCCCGCCGCCACCGGATCGTCGCGGTCCGGAGACCGGGCGGCCGCGACGTTCAGGATCAGGCTCCGGACCCGCTCGGGGGACCGGGCCGCAACGGCCAGCGCGATCCGCGAACCGGTCGAGATGCCGAGAAGATGTACGCCGGGGATCCCGATCGCGTCCATGAGGCCGACGGTATCGACAGCCATCTGCTCGATCGAGTAGGGCACGTCCGGTTTATCGGTCCTGCCGGAACCCCGGTTGTCGAAGGTGATCACCCGGTATCTTCCCTGCACCTTTTCGGCAAGTGCGGCGGACAGGGACGGGACCTCCCCGCCGATCCCCCAGATGACGAGGAGCGGCTCGCCTTTCCCGCGGATCTCGTAGTAGATGCGGATGTCGTCGACGCGCACCCGTGGCATGAACAATCCCTCACAGCTTCAGCAGCGCCCGGTCGAGCTCGAAGAAGAGGCAGCCGCGCTCGTTCCACCACGTGCACGTCGGGCAGGTCGCGTGGTCCCGCGTGCACCGCCGGCCGAGGTGCTCCATGGGGCAGTCCTCCCGCTTCGCGCAGCCCCAGCAGCAGGTCCCCGTCGCCCGGTCGAAGATGAAATCGGGGTTGAGAAACTGGCGAGCCGTCATCCGACCTCCGCTCGGACGAACGCGAGGAGACTGCTGACCGATCGGCCCGCGTTCTTCCCGTGGTAGTACATCGGCCCGTACTCGCTGCTCGGGACGACCGTCACGCCCGAGAAGCCGAGCCGGGCCAGGAACGGTTCGACCTCGCCCTCCGCGAACCCCGAGAGGATCGGCTCTCCCGCCAAGACCGTGGCGTCCAGGATGCTCCTCGCTCCCTCCTGCTCCGAGCTTCCGTCGGCGAGGAACTGCGGGACGCAGTCGAAGAGGACGGAACTGCCGTCGCCGGAGTTCCGTGCAATGTCCGACAGGAGCACCTCGACCGCGTCGCGAGAGAGATACATCACGAGGCCCTCGAGGACGAAGAGGGTGGAGAACTCCGCGGAGAACCCGGCACGTGCCAGGTTCTCCCAGAGGTCTCCGTGGTCCAGGTCGAGCGGGACCGCCGTGACGTGATCGGGCACCGCTCCGAGGACGGTGGTCATGATGTCGGTCTTCCTCTCCACGATCGGAGGGCGATCCACCTCGTAGACCCGCACGGAGTCCTTCACGGCATCGATGCGGTACGCCCGCGTATCGTAGCCGGCCCCGAGGACGACCATCTGGCGGACGCCGTCGCGCGCGGCCCGCTCCGTGACATCGTCGAAGTACCGGACCCGGGCGCGGATGGAGTTGGCCCAGCCCGGCGTCGTCCGCTCGAGCTCCTCGAGCATCGCCCTGGTCTCCGCGGGGTGGTCTCGCGCCCACGCGAGCTTCCGGGGATCGATGAAATGGACCGCGAGCGGATCGAAGAAGATCCGCGTGTCCTCGGGGAGCATCGACTCGGCATACCGCTGCAGGGCGATTACCTCGGCCATCTGTCCCGAGCCTTCGAAGATCCGTCTGGTCGTGTCGGTATCGGTCATGGTGACATCCTCACTTCACATGCTCTTCTGATTGTTAACATACTCTAGAGAATGTAAATAGTCATCGATTTAAAATTCCCATACCCGCCTTACAGGGATTCGTCGATGCGCTCCATCACGATCCATGCGGCCGGGGTCATCATCCCTGCACGACCACGGCTTCCGGCGCCGCATCGACCGTGGCGAGGAATCGCAGCGCCGGCTCGACGATCAGCTCCGGCTCGTTCAGGATGAAGAGGTGATCGCGGTCGATCAGCCGGAGCTCCGAGCCGGAGATGCCGTCCGCCAGCTCCCGCGTATAGGCCATGGGCACGTACTGGTCGCGGGCCAGTTTCAGGATCAGCGTCGGTGCCGCGATCCGCGAGAGGAGACGGCGGCCGTCGAAGGTCGCCCCGGCCCTGCACTGGTGAAAGTACGATGCCTCCGTCGGGGGATACGGCTGCGCGAAGATCGGCTCCGCCATCTTCAGCGATTGCCGGCGCAGGAACGGTATCTTCGCCGATGCGGCGACGGCGAACCTCATCGCACGGGGGTACCGGGCCGCAGCGCCGTGGAGGACCAGGCCATGCACCCGCTCCGGGTGCCGGGCCGCGACCACCTGGGCGATACAGGCCCCGAGGGACCCGGCGACGACGTGAGCTCGATCGATGCCGAGACGCTCCATGAGGCCGAGGGTGTCGTCGGCCATGGTCTCCACCGTCCACGGGGCGTCGGGCTTTCCACTCCTGCCGATCCCGCGGTTGTCGATGGCAATGACTTGGTAGTGCTCCGCGTACCGCGCGATGACCCCGGGGTTGTTGAACGAGGCGATGTTCATCCCCATCCCGAGGATCATGATCAGGGGCTCCCCCTCTCCGTGCATCTCGTAGTAGATCTCGATTCCGTTGACCTGTTCCGTCGGCATACCGTCCTCCTCGTCTCGTGCTGTCCTTTTCGATAGCATCCGCTCTTCTCAACGCGTATCGGATCCGTGTCCCCGGAGGGATCGGAACCGGACGACTCTCCAGGAGCCGATTACGTGGTCGGCCTTCCCGTCACCCCCGCTTCTTCCGGCAGCGATCGATCGCCGGGTCGATGAACCTTGAGAAGGTGTCGAGAACCTGGTCGAAGGTGATACCGGCGAGGGCGAACCCCTTCTTCCATGCCGGCAGGGGAGACGCCACCGACATGCTGATCATGGTGATGTAGAATCCCAGCATGGCCGGGTCGAGGTCGTCCCGGACCGTCCCGTCCTCGATGCCCCGGTCGATCGCCGCGTGCAGCAGGGAATTGAACTGGATCGCATTCTCCGCGAGGAGCCTGTCGTCCGCACTGTCCATCCGGGACCAGAGGAGGGGTCCGTACGTGGTGGCCATCTCGTTGTACTCGGGATTTGCCCGGGCCACATCGATATACCACTGGACGATCGCCCTGATCCCGTCCCCGCCGGACCGTGCTCCTGCCATGCGTTCCACGAGCAGGTCCAGGGATTCGCGGTGCTTGCGAGCCACGATCGCAAAGAAGAGCGAGTCCTTGCTCTTGAACAGGACGTACAGCGAACCCTTGCTGAGCTCCACCTCGTCCGCGATCATGTCCATGGTCACGCTGTCGAAGCCTTTCGTGTAGAACAGCCTCTCGGCCGCATCGATGATCTCGGTGCGCCGCCGCTCTCGTTCCCGCTGTCTCCTGTCCGCCACAGCCACGGTCAGTTCTCCGTACCGCTGGTCGAAAATAGACTGACGGTACAATTTAAACTTAGAGTCAATATCATATAAGCGTACCGCCGGCATCGGGGCGGACGATCTACCGCTTCTCTCGAGATGTGGTACCCCGGGAGAGGCCGTCGGACCGATGCGACCCCTGCGTTGTCCGTCGCCTTTCGCGTTCGCATATCGCCCGGGCATGAAGAGTTCTCGTCATTCCGGCCCCAACGCATCGGCGTCCGGAGGGGAGACGGATCATGCGTCACATCGGGAGCAGAGACAGGTTCAGTCGGCATGCCCCGGGGGAATCATACTTTATGCTCCCCGTCAGAAGTTAGTCGAAGAGATGCCCAAGGTCCTCCCCGAGTACAAAGAAGACGCCAAGCGCCGGATCATCGAGGCCGCCATGGACGTGATCGCGGAGCGCGGCAGCGATAGGATGCGGATCGACGACGTGGCGCAGAAGCTGGGCGTGACCAAGGGCGCGGTCTACTGGTACTTCAAGACGAAGGAGGAGCTGGTCGGCGCGGTGCTCGCCAAGATCCGGAACGACATCCAGAAGATCGAGTTCGACTCGTACTACAATCGCCCGTTCGAGGAGACGCTGATGCAGATGTACGACCGGTACGCGCTGACCGACGACCGGCAGCGGGCGATCTTCTTCGAGGCGTTCGCCCTCGCCACCCGGAATACCGACGTCCGGCACGCGACGCGGGAGTATTACGAAGGGCTGGCCTCGACGTTCGAGACCGCGATCCGGAAGGAGCGGAAGCAGCACTTTCTCCAGACGCAGATCGACGACCGGCGGCTGGCGCTGATGATGGTCGCCCTCTACTCCGGGCTCCAGAACTACCTCCTGGTCTGGATGCACCAGGAGGAGATCCGAGACCTCTGGCTCGAGGGGATCAGGATACTGCTCAAACCCTCGGAGGTCCGGAGCTACGGCGAGAAGAAGCCGTAGCCCTCTCCGTTTCTATCGCCGGCCCCGGCCGGAATTCGTCCCTGTCCGCCGTGGCGTCGGCCCCCGCGCTCGACCGTCCGCCGCGATACCGACCCACGGACGCCCGACGATCAGAGGTCGGCCTTCGCCGCCCTGGGCCGGAGGAGCCGTCCAAGCCCTCCGCCGAGAGCCCCGCCGGCCAGGGTGATCACGAGGATCGCGGCCCCCATGAAGGGGAGGACGATCAGGGCGAGCCCGGCCCCAAAATCGTTTCCGCCCGTCGCCGCCCTCGAGAGCTCTTCGAGGAAGATCCGTGCGAAGAGCCAGAGCGCAAGGACTCCGAAGCCGAAGACGCCCGAGAGGAAGCCCGACACGGCCCCCGAACGCGCACCGCTGTTCGAGAGGGCGCCGGCCACGACGCCGCCCGCGAACATGGCGGCGAGGAGGCCCGGGATCGGGTCCCTCGGGAAGGTCAGGAGCGACGCGAGGAAGCCGGCGACGATGGCGACGGCCCCGACTCCGATCCCGGCCCACTGCCGCCGACCGGTCGGCGGCGTCGTGGCGGAGCGCATGGAGAGTGGTGCGCGGGGCCGGGTTAGGCCTTCCGATCCGCACCGGCGAGGGGATCGGGCACGGGCGCGTCGAGGAACTCCGCGACCATCGGGGCGATCCAGTCGGACCACTCCATCATCGTGACGTGGGTGGTCCCGGGGAGGACGGCGAGCCGGGAACGGGGGAGCCCGGCGAGGTCGCCGGGGACGCCGCCGCCGAGGAGCCGCAGCAGCTCGACCGCGTGCTCGGGCCGGACGATGTCGGCGTCGCCGATGACGATGAGCGCCGGCGCCGCGATCGACCGGACGGCGTTGGCCGGCCAGCCCTCGAACTCCAGGTCCAGCCGCACCACCTTCTCGACCAGGGCGGGCCACCCCTCCGGGTTCGGCGCGATCCGCGCGTACTCCGCCTGCCACGGGGTCCCGTTCAGGTCCCCGGGCTTCATCTTCTTCTCGCCCTCGAGGAGTTCCGGGTAGAGCCCGTCGGCGCTGTAGGCGAGCGAGATGACGACGAGTTTGCGCACCAGCGCCGGCCGGCGGACGGCGATCTCGAGCGCGACGCCGGCCCCCTTGCTGAAGCCGAGGACGTCGGCGTCCCCGACCCCGATCTGCTCCAGCAGGGCGAGGGTGTCGTCGGCCATCTGCCCGTAGCTCAGCGGGCGGTCGATGTCGGCCGTGTGGCCGTGCGCCTGCTGTTCGACGGCGACGATCCGCCGGACCCGCCCGAGGGCCGGCAGCAGTTTCCCGAAGGAGCTGTCGATCCCCGACAGGGCGCCGTGGAGCAGGACCAGCGGCGGGCCGTCGCCGTGGATCTCGTAGTACATCCTGAGGCCGTTCACGTCGGCGTACCGGCCGGCGTCCCCTCCCGTCTCGTCGATCGTGCTCTCCGTCATGATGGTTCCCGCTCCTCCGAGCCTGCGCTCCTATGGCGGCCGAATCGGATAAAATCATGGGTATAGTGTCATTTTAACCAC
>DUGU01000166.1 GCA_013331215.1 Methanoregulaceae archaeon | reverse complement strand
ACGGCGGCGAACGTCGGTGTCGGTCAATTCGGGATAGCGACGCTCTATCTGGACAGCACGTGGCAACCGCCGGCCGACAGTGTAACCCTTGCCGTCAGCTGGGACCCGGCCGTCATCCAGTACGTCAGCACCGACTGGAAGGTCGGCAACTCGGTCGCGGCCACCCCGGCCGGCACCAGCGAACTCGCGCTCTCGTTCGCCGACTACACGAACAAGTATCCCACGGGACGCGTTCCGATCGCCGCGATCAACTTCAAGGGCCTCGCGGCCGGTCAGACGACAATGGGCATCCGAATCGACAGCGTCCGGTCGCACGTGGGTGTCAGCGAGACGGACTTCACCGAGCTGACCCCGTCCGCAGTCGCGAACCCGGGGATCTTCGTCGTGGGCCAGGGCGGCGGTGTGGTGACGACCGTGACGACGGGCCCGACGCTGACGACGATTCCAACCCTGACCACCGGCCCCACCGTGACCGGTAACGTGACGGGCACGATCACCACGCCGATCACGATCCCGACCACGCTGCCGACCACCGGGATCACCACCGGGATCACGACCGGCGCGCCGTTCGTCCCCACGCAGGGATCGAGCGGTGGGAGCGAGGACTACACGGGCGTGGTGACGAGGACGGCCACGGTCACCCCGACCGGTACGGCCACGGTGACCGGGACCGTGACGGCGACGCCGACCATGACCGGAGGGGGGAACGCCACGGTCACCGCGACGGCCACGCCTGTCGTGAACGTGACGACCGTTAGGGCCACGCAGACGCCGATCGTGACGACGCCGGCCAGCACGACGACGGCCCGTACCACCGTCCCGGTGAACACGACCGCGACGCGGGCGGGCGCTGACGTCCTGCCGCTCGCGGCGGCCAGTCTCGTGGCGCTCGCACTGATCGCAGCGCGGCGGCGCTGATCGTCCCCTTTTTCAAAAGAGTCGGCCCGTGCTATCGTTGCACGGGGAGGCCGCGGCTCGCCCAGTTATCGTAGCCGCCCGAGACGTTGTAGACCCGGGAGAAGCCGGCCTGCCTCAGGATCTCCATCGCCTTCGCCCCACGCGCGCCCTTCTTACAGTAGACCACGTACGGCCGATCTTTTTCGAGTTTCTCCAGCCGCTCCTTGAAATCCGGAGCGTAAAAATCGATATTGACTGCGTTCTCGAGGTGGCCCTCGCGGAACTCGGCCGGGGTCCGGACGTCGAGGACCCGGCATCCCCGCTCCTCCTCGATCACCCGCCGACACTCTTCCGGCGACGCCTCCCTGCACTGCCCGTTCTCGGTCATGATCATGCGTTCTCCGCGCATCCCCATCGGAGCGGGGGGTCTTAATGCCTGCGCCTATAGCGGCCCCCGCGGTATTAATACCGTTCGGGCGGAACGTTATACGGCATTCCGGCGTCACGGTGCGCCCGACGTGCACGGGAGCGGCAGACGTGAACATGACAGAGCAGAACGAGAACGACCCCTTCGACCCCGTCCGGTGCGAGAAGGCCGAGGCCCTCCGCGCCTGCGGGGTCTCCTGCTACCCCTACGGATTCGAACGGACGGCGACCGTGGCCGAGCTCCGCGAGCGCTTCGACGACGCCGGCCACGAGCCGGTCGAGGAGCGGCTCCGCCTCGCGGGGCGGCTGTATACAGTCCGGAACCACGGCAAGACCGTCTTCGCCGACCTCGGCGACGAGACCGGGCGCGTCCAGCTCTACATCCGCAGGAACGACCTCGGCGACGAGGCCTTCGCCCGGTTCGTCGGCCAGGTCGACCGCGGCGATATCGTCGGCGTCGCGGGCCGGCCGTTCCGGACGAAAGTCGGCGAGCTCTCGCTCTGGGTCGACGACCTCGTCCTGCTCTGCAAGGCGCTCATCGATCTCCCCGAGAAGTTCCACGGGCTCAAGGACACCGAGAAGCGCTACCGGCAGCGGTACCTCGACCTCGTGATGAACGAGCGGGTCCGCGAGACCTTCCGGACGAGGAGCCGGATCGTCTCGACCATCAGGACGTACCTCTCCGACCGGGGCTTCCTCGAGTTCGAAACCCCCACGCTCCAGCCGATCTACGGCGGGGCGAACGCCCGCCCGTTCACGACGCTGCACAACTACCTCGACCAGACCCTCTTCCTCCGCATCGCGCCCGAACTCTACCTCAAGCGGCTCGTGGTCGGCGGGTTCGAGCGTGTCTTCGAGGTCTCCAAGAACTTCCGGAACGAGGATATCGACTCGAGCCACAATCCGGAGTTCACGATGGTCGAGGCGTACGAAGCCTACAGCGACTACCGCGGAATGATGAACCTCACCGAGGACCTGATCTCGACGCTCGTGTGCGAGGTCCGCGGCTCGACCTCGCTCGTGTACGGCGAGACGACCCTCGACTTCGCCCGCCCCTGGCGGCGGATGACCATGGAGGATGCGGTCCGCGAGTACGCCGGGATCGACGTCCTCAACCGCCCTCTCGACGAGCTCGCGCGTCTCGCCGCCGAGCACGGCATCCCCGACTGCGCGAAGGCGACGAACCGGCGCGAGCACCTGATCCTCTTCTTCGAGTTCTTCGTCGAAGAGCGGCTGATCCAGCCGACCTTCATCCACGACTTCCCCGTCGAGAACTCGCCGCTCGCCAAGCGACACCGCGAGAAGGAGGGCTTCACCGAGCGGTTCGAGCTCTTCATCAACGGCATGGAGATCGCGAACGGGTTCTCGGAGCTGAACGACCCGCGCGACCAGCTCGAGCGGCTCCGCGCCCAGGACCGCCGGCGGCTCGAGGGCGACCTCGAGGCCCAGATGGTCGATATGGACTTCATCACCGCGCTCGGGCTCGGCATGCCGCCGACCGGCGGCGTTGGGATCGGGATCGACCGGCTCGTGATGCTCCTGACGGGCCAGGAGTCGATCAAGGAGGTGATCCTCTTTCCCTCGATGCGGACCGTGCGGGAGACGGGCGCCTCGCCTTCCCCGGAGGAGTGAGCGGGGGCTACCGGATTCCCGCGCTCCAACGGGCCGCCGGGTACCACCGCGTGAAGGCCGTCGCCGGCGGCGCGAGCGAGTTCCCTGCGCTCGCCGCCGAGACGCGGGTTCGGGTCGATCCGGTCAGGGTCGCGCCGGCGCTGCCGGACGGCGTCTGGGTGGCAGTGCCGCCGTTGATCCGGTAGATCCGCGATCCGAACCGCGAGGCCGACGGCGTCGCGACCGTCGGAGGAGCCGTGACGATCGTCGGCACCGTCGAGGCGATTGTCGGGGGGACAATCGGGCCTGAAGTCGGGGCGGGCGATAACCCCCGTGCCAGGATTGGGAAGAGGGCGCCCTCCCAGCGCGCGGCCATCTTCTTCTCGCCCGAAGTCGCGGGATGCGCGCCGCCTGTCTGCAGGTCCGCGTCGGGATCGAACCCCGTGTACTGGTCCACGATCACGACTGGCGACTGATCGGTCGAGAGCGCCGCGAGCCCCGCAATCTCCCTATTCAGGGCCTCGATCGCCGTGTTGGTCGAGCCGACCGAGGTCGGGATGATCTGCGCGACGAGGATCGCCATCGAGGGGTTTCGCGCCCGGAGCACGCCGATGATCGCGGCCAGGTCGGCGGCCGTCTGCGAAGCGGGGACGGACTCGAGCACGTCGTTCGTGCCGAGGTGGACCAGCGCCACCTGCGGGGGCGGGTAGGCCTCGAGCCACGCCGGGAGCTCGGCCAGCACCTGCGCGCTCGTGTACGCCGCGTGCCCCTCGTTGTCGGGGTCGGACCCCGCGGGGGCATCTGGCTTGTTCAGGGAGCCGACGAAGTCGACGTTGTAGCCCAGCGTCCTGAGGTCCTGGTAGAGCCAGGCGCGGTACGTCGGGTACAGCACGCCGCCGTCGCCGGTGCCGCCGTGCGTGATCGAGTCGCCGAGCGGGAGGACCGCCACGGCTGCCGAGGCCGTGCCGGTCCCGGCGAGGCAGAGGAGGAGGAGGAGCGCTCCGAACCGCCATCCGATCGCCGTCACCCCCTTCCGCGTTCTCCCGTACATTGTCCGGGCATGTGGACTCCGGACCATATTGAATGTTTCTTCCTCCGCGACGACCACGGACACGGCGATACTGTTCGCTATCGGCCGGATGATTTATCTCTCCTGTTGTCAAGCATACTTCGGCCACCAGGCCCCTCAACCAGGTGATTCAGTATGGAGATGAAGAAGTTCTACACCCTGCCGCCGCTGCCGTACGGCTACGGCGACCTCGCCCCGGCGATCTCGGAGGAGCAGCTCAGGATCCACCACGATAAGCACCACAACGCATACGTGGTCGGGGCGAACGCGGTCCTGGAGAAGCTCGAGGCAGCCCGGAAGGGCGGGGCCGACATCGACATGAAGGCGACGCTGAAGGAGTTCTCATTCCACATCGGCGGCCACACGCTCCACTCGATCTTCTGGAAGAACCTCGCCCCCGCGGGCAAGGGCGGGGGCGGCGCGCCCACGGGCGCCCTCGCCGACGCCTGCATGGCCGAGTTCGGGTCGTTCGAGCGTTTCAAGAAGGAGTTCTCGGCGGCCGCGACGAGCGCGGAGGGCTCGGGCTGGGCCGCGCTGTCGGTCTGCAGGATGACCGGCCGGCCAATCATCATGCAGATCGAGAAGCACAACGTCAATGTCTACCCGGGATGCGCGATCCTGATGGTCCTCGACGTCTGGGAGCATGCGTACTACCTGGACTACAAGAACGACCGTGCGAAGTTCGTCGAGAACTTCTGGCAGATCGTGAACTGGGACGCCGTGGCAAAGCGGCTCGAGGCCGCCCTGCCCCGCTGATACACTCAATTTTTTCCTTCCGCCGCGAAAGGCTCGCAGCGCCGGCATTCCCCGTCGTTTCCGGAAAAACGGCCCGAATGCTCGCCTTTATAGTGCATCGGACCATATATATTATGATAATGTCATGACGCCCGAACAGCGTTCCCGGAGCCCGCGCTGGGTCACGATCGGCCTCGCGACCCGAGAGCGCGCGGCGCTCAGGCTCGAGATCATCGCGGGGCCGGAGCGGGGCTCCTACCACGTCTCGGCCGAGGACGTGCCCGCCCTGCTCGAGGGCCACGACCCCGTTCCGCTCTACCGACTTCGGAGCCGCAAGGGCCAGGAGGTCCCGTTCGAGTCCGGGTTCTGCTACCACGCGGACTCGGGCCGGATGGTGATCTGCCGATTCGCCAGCGGCTTCCGCGCAATGCTCCCGGTCGCCGCCGTCCGCGCCCATTACGCCGACCCCGAGGCGAACAAGCCGACGCGGATCGCGGCGCCGGCGGACCAGTTCGAGCAGACCACGCTCGAGGCGTCGGCCTGATCGCTCTCTTTTCAGACCCTCAGCATCGCCTCGGCCCGCAGCGCCGGCGGCATCAGCTCGACCGCGTACCGGAGCGCCGTCCGCGGCATGACGCCGCGGCGGGCGAGGACGAACGCGTGGACCTCGTCGCGGTGTTTTCGGCTCGCCTCCTTGAGGAGCCAGCCGTAGCCCTTGCGGACCATGTCGTCGGTGTCGAGGAGGAGCAGGTCCGCGATAGCGAGGGCGTCGTCGAGGTAGTCGCCGTGCTTGGCGGGGACCACGAGCGAGACGGCCGCGGCGCGGCGCATCCACCGGTTCTCCGAGATCGCCCACTCCTTCAGCACGGCGATTGTCTCGGGGAAGCGTGCCACGAGGTCGCCGACGGCGTGGTTGCAGAGGGTGTCGCAGGCGGCCCAGTTATCGACGTAGCGCTCGACCCAGCTGCCGAGGAGGGCGATGTCGCCGGGCTCGAACGCCGGCGCGAGACGCGCGGCCCAGTCGGCCGCGACGGAACCGTCCTCGAGGTACCCGGTCCGGTAGAGGTCCTCGCAGAGCGCGAAGATCCGCGCTTTTCCCAGGGGCGCTGCCTCCTTCCAGTGCTGCCGCGCGACTCCGCGGACGGCCGCGGACTTCACGCCGCGGCAGCGCACGGGCTCCTTGAAGAAACGGGACGAGCCCTCCCGCGTCGCCGCGTCGCTCAGGCCGGCGAGGTCGCGACCGACGGCCTCGACGATCGGGTCCATGCGTTCATGTTCGCCGCCGCGACTAAAAAAGAGGTGTCAGCCGCAGATACCGCAGCCGTTGCAGGCGTCGTGCTCCGTGCAGGGAAGGTCACTGCGTCCGAGGTTGCCCGCGGCGTATGCCCGGGCCGCATCTGCAACGCCCCCGTCGACGCCGCGCACGACCTCGATCCCGTTCCCCTCGAGGAGCGCACGGAGTCCGCCGCCCGTGTTCCCGGCGACCACCGCGTCGACCCTGTGCCCCTGCAGGAACGCGAGCAGGAACCCGATCGAGACGGCCGGCATCTCGAGGTCCGGGCCGCGCTCGGCAACCCCGTCGCTGCAGTCGTATACGGCAAAGGTGTCCGCCCGCGCGACGTGCGTCGCCACCTCGTCTCCCGTCTTCGCGATCGCGACTCGCCGGCCGCCGCCTCTCCCATCTGCCCTATCCATGACCATACCCGGTTCCCCCTGATCGCCGTGCAGGTTGGTCGTCCCGGCCCATAACCCTGCGGTCCCGGAACGCCTGCCGGGGCACCGGCCCACGCACGTCCGACCAGAGAGGCCGCCACCGGGACGTCGGGACCGAAGGCTTTTACCTCGGCACCGCCGATTCCCCGTGTCCATGGCCCCGCGACTCCCGTTCCTGATCACCGTGCCCCACAGCGGGCTCGTGGTCCCCGACGAGGTCGCGGACCTCCTCGCGCTCACGGCCGACGAGCTCGGCCGGCTGGCCGACCCGGCCACGGCCGCGCTCTACGACTTCGGGGGGGGCGTCCCGGCCCGGCTCGAGGCCCGGGTCTCGCGCGTGGTCGTGGATGTCAATCGGGCCCCGTATCACCTGCCGCCGCNNGCGCGGTCAAGTCGAGGACGCCGGACCGCCGGGCGGTCTACCGGAGCGGAGGACCCCCGCCGATCGCGGTCGTCCATCAACTGATGCTGCGCCACTACTTCCCGTTCCACGAGGCCGTGGACCGGCTCCTCGACGAGCACCGGGTCCGCTGCGCCTTCGACTGCCACAGCATGGAGCCGGTCGGGCCGCCCCTCGCGAAGGATGCGGGACGGCGGCGGCCGCTCGTCTGCCTCGGCAACCACGGCGATCCGAACGGCGAGTCGCGCCGCGGCCGACTTGTCTCCTGTCCGCCCGCGTGGCTGAGGTCGCTCGCTGCGCATTTCCGCGACCGGTTCCCCGAGGGCGAGGTCGCGATCAACCGGCCCTTCCCTGGCGGATTCACCCCGATGGCGCACTACTGGCACCGCGGCATCCCCTGGGTGGCGGTCGAGCTGAACCGCGGGCTGTACGAGGGGCAGGACGGCGCGATCGATGAGTGGGCCGTCGCGGAGCTGCGCGAGCGGTGCTGGGACGCGTTCACCGGGTTCTGGGAGGAGGTCGAGGTCGAGGCCGAGGACTAGCGCCCCGCCGTTGAAAAAGAGGTCTGCCGGCCCGGCCGGTTATGCGGACGGTCCCCGGATCGCGACGCACGTCATGGTGTGCGGCGTAATCGCGGTACAGAGCTCCCGGAACCGTGCGAACGACTCCTGGAACTCGGGCGTCGCCCGCCACGGCGCGATCTGCTCGGGCCGCTCCCAGGGACCGTAGGAGACGAACCGGCGGCTGTTCGTCGCGTCCTGCAGGAGCGCTCCCACGATCGCCCCGGGCTGGTGCTCGGCCGTCCACTCGGCAAACCTATCCCAGGCCTCGATGAAGGCCGCCTCGTCTCCGGGCCTGACCTCCCATTCGGCCAGCGTGAACGGGGTCCCGACCCCGACTGCCGTCGTCATGACACCCGACCATGCGTTCGCAGGAAGAAATCTTTTCCGTCGGAGCCCGTGTCACCCAAACATTCATCACGCCCCACCGGCACCTCGTCCCTGATAGGCGCGAGCCCCAGGAGCACCATGACCGACGACCACGCACCCGCACAGCACGGCGCGGCGAGTTCGATGCCGGAAGAGCACGCCGCGCCCATGCACGGGGGGACCAGAGGCCACGACGCGATGCTCGCCGATTACCGGCGCCGGTTCGCGGTCTCGCTGGTCCTCACGATCCCGATCCTGGCCCTGACACCTGGGGTGCAGCAGCTCGCCGGAGTCGAGTTCTCGTTTCCCGGGCAAGAGCTCGCGGTCTTTCTCCTCGCCACCGTCGTCTACATCTTCGGCGGGCGGCCCTTCCTCGCGGGGTTCGCGGAGGAGGTTCGTACCCGCCGCATCGGCATGATGACGCTCATCTCCCTCGCCATCACGGTCGCCTACATGTATTCGGCCGCGGTGGCCCTGGGGCTCGCGCCGGGCATGGGCTTCTTCTGGGAACTCGCGACCCTGATCGACATCATGCTCCTCGGCCACTACGTCGAGATGCGCTCGGTGATGGGGGCCTCCCGTGCCCTCGAGGCACTCGTCCGGATCATGCCGTCCGAGGCCCACCTCGTCTCCGGCGACGGGACCGTCGACGTGCCCGTCAGCGAGCTCGCGATCGGCGACGCGGTCCTGGTCCGGCCCGGCGAGAAGGTCCCGGTCGACGGCGAGGTGACAGGAGGAGCGTCGAGCGTGAACGAGGCCATGCTGACCGGAGAGTCGAAGCCGGTCCGGCGGGTCCCGGGCGACCGGGTCATCGGCGGGGCCGTCAACGGCGAGGGGGCGCTCACCGTCCGGGTGACGGCGACCGGGAAGGAGACGTACCTCGCGCAGGTGATCGCGCTCGTCCGCGAGGCGCAGGAGTCGAAGTCGCGGACCCAGGACCTCGCCGACTCGGCCGCGTTCGTCCTGACCGTGGCGGCCGTGACCGTCGGCACGGTCACCCTCGTGGGCTGGCTCGTGCTCGGCCGGGACCCCGCGTTCGCGGTCGAACGGGCCGTGACGGTCATGGTGATCTCCTGTCCCCACGCTCTGGGGCTCGCGGTCCCGCTGGTGGTCGCGGTCTCGACTTCGCTCGCTGCCGGCGCGGGCCTCCTGATCCGCGATCGGCAGGCGTTCGAGGCGGCCCGCGACCTCGACGTCGTGATCTTCGACAAGACCGGCACGCTCACCGAGGGCCGGTTCGGCGTGACCACGGCGGTCCCGCTCGCCGACCTCCCGGAGGACGAGGCGCTCGCCCGCGCGGCCGCGCTGGAGGCGATGAGCGAGCACCCGATCGCGCGGGGGATCGCGGACGAGGCCCGGCGCCGCGGGCTCGCGATCCCGGCGACGGAGAACTTCCGGGCCGTGCCCGGCCGGGGGGTCGAGGGAGACGTGGAGGGCCGGCGGCCCCGAGTCGTGAGCGGGGGCGCGCTCGAGGAGCAGGGGATCGCGGTCGACGACGACCGGCTGCGAGCCGCCCGCACGCGGGGCGAGACCGTGGTCTTCCTCGCCGAGGGCGACCGGGTCCTCGCCGCGTTCGCGCTCGCGGACGTGGTCCGGCCCGAGGCGAAGGAGGCCGTGACCGAATTGCGGTCCATGGGCTACCGGTGCATGATGCTGACCGGCGATTCCCGGACCGTGGCCGCAGCTGTCGCGGCGGACCTCGCGCTCGACGACTACTACGCGGAGGTGCTGCCGCACGAGAAGGCGCTGCGAGTCCGGGAGGTGCAGCGGCAGTCCCGCGTGGCGATGGTCGGCGACGGCGTCAACGACGCACCGGCGCTCGCTCAGGCCGACGTGGGCATCGCCATCGGCGCCGGCACGGACGTGGCCGTGGAGACCGCCGACGTGGTCCTCATGCGCTCCGACCCGGAGGACGTGGCCCGCGCTCTGGTGATCGGCCGAGGCACCCTGCGCAAGATGCGCCAGAACCTCGGCTGGGCGATCGGGTACAACTCCATCGCCCTCCCGATCGCCGCCGGCGTGTTCGCCCCGCTCGGCCTCACCTTGCGCCCTGAGATCGCCGCCATCTCCATGTCGGGATCGAGCGTCCTGGTGGCGGTGAACGCCCTCCTGCTCAAACGACTGAACGTGGACGGAGACCACACCGGGCGCGACTAGTGTTCGGGGCCGACGAGTACGGGGCGCTTTTCGGGTGAGACACGCGCCCGACTCGCGCAGCGACCGCTACGCCGCGCTGCGCACCTGATACGACCAGGTGGCGGCAGCGGCGGCTATGGCCCAGAGGAACCAGCAGCTGTAGAAGAGGCCGAAGACCCAGCCGGCCATGCCTCCGAAGTCAGAGTCGCCGCCGATCAGCCCGCTCACCAGCGACCAGCAGGCCGCCGGCCCCACCACGGCGACGATGGCGGCGGCCGACCAGCCTGCGGCCAGCAGCAGCCGGCGCGGCATCCAGCGCGGCGTCGACACCAGGAGCAGGGACACCGCGGCCGCCAGCAGCCACGGGACGGCTGGGAGCCACAGCGCCAGGGAGCCGGCCAAGCCATCGGCTCCCGGCCACCTCAGCCCGACGGTGCCGCCCAGCGCCCACCAGGTCTTGAAGACCGGGTAGGGCAGCGCAAGCGCGAGCGCGACGTAGCCGTACCAGGCGGCCGCGCCGCTGTGTGAGCGAGCGGCCGGGCGCTCGAGCGCGAGGCCCGCCAGCACGACCGCGGCAGCGAGAGCCACCGCCCTGGTCGCCAGTCCCGGCCAGTCGACGCCGGACGGCATGAGGCCCGGGACGACGAGACCGGCGACGCGAAGCAGATCGATCGGCAGCCCGCCGGCCGCCCACACCATGAGCAGGAGGCCGCTCCAGCTCAGTGCTCCTTGCAGGTGCGGCCACCGCGGGCGGGCACGCAGTCGCAGGGCGATCCCGGCCAGGGCAAGCCCGGCGGCGGCGAGGGGGAGCCAGTCCGGAGCGAAGGCCTCGGCATACGCCGGTCGGTCGGGGACTGACTGCTCCACTGCCGCGGCAGCCGCCACCGCGGCGCAGAGAGCAGCCGCGATCCAGATCGCAGGCCTGTTGCCAGGCAGACGGCTCCTGTGCGCCTCCACGATGCCTCCCCTTGGCCACGGTACCTTACGTATGGCATTCAATCGCCCCCCATGCGACATGGGACCGGCCACCTGCCTCGAACTGAGCCTGTCCGGGGGGAGGGTCCGCTGCCTGGCCCAGTGGCCGGGAGGTCCCAGACGAGGCCGGCGAGGCTAGTGCCAGGCGACTGGCGCCGGCTCTGGCGTCGGGTCGGCGATATCCTGCCCGTTCGCAGGGATGTCGTCGAGCACGTCCTCCAGGAACGCACCGGCCTCGTCCTCGCTGAGGTCGCGCGCGTACATGAACTCGCTGGCGAGGATCTTCTTGGCCTTGGTGAGCATCTGCTTCTCGCCCGTGGGAAGAGCCTTTTCGGCGTTGCGCAGGGCGAGGTTGCGCACCACTTCGGCGACCTCGAAGATGTCGCCGGTCTTCAGCTTGTCGCGGTTGTGCTTGTAGCGATGGCTCCAGTCCTTGGGCATCGCGGTGGGCTTGCCGCGCAGGACCTCGAGCACCTCGTCGACCACGTCGGCCGCGACCACCCTGCGCAGACCGGTGCGCGCGGCGTTCTCCACCGGGACCATGACGGTCATACGGTTGTGGAGGATCTGGATGGTGAGGTAATCCCGTTGCCGGCCGAGGATCTCCCTGGGCTCGATCTTCGTGATCTTGCCGGCGCCGTGATGGGGATAAGACGACTGTGTCTCCGACCGAATACATCGACTCGACTCCCTGCTTGCCTGCTGGGCGCCTTCGGCTCGGCCTGCAACGGCACGCCCTCGTGACAGAGGGAGGCGACGACTCGCGCACGCCGCGATGGACGGAACGTGCGACGTGGCTACCTCTCCATTTTATCGGAGACCGTGCGCGAGAAGCATGGGTAAGGTCTCAGTCGAACCTGGCCCGCCCTACGAGTGTCGGGCCTTGTCGCGCACCCGCTCGAGGCCGTCGAGGATGAGGCCCAGGCCGAACTCGAAGTCGGCTGCCTCGTCGTACCCCACCGTCAGCGCGTGCTCGGTGATCACCTCGCGGAGATAGGGGAACTCGTCCGCAGGGATGGCGGAGAGGAAGGCCGCCGCCATCTCCTTGGGATCGCCCTCGGCGGCGGAGATGTTGAGCTGCTGGCGTCCGAAGCCGTAGACGTAGCTGTCGATCGCCGAGAACGCGCGGAGCGCCAGCTCGACCGAGAACCCCGCGCGCCGGAGCGTGCCGATGACCCATTCGAAGTAGCGCATCCTCTCGGGGCCGCTGCTTTCGCGCGCGTCCATGAGGGCGCTCGCCCAAGGGTGACGCGCGAACACCGCTCTGGCCGAGACGGCTCGTCTGCGCATGGCCTCTCGCCAGTCGACGTCGCCGGAAGGCAGGTCCATCTCGCCGGCGACGAGGTCGAGCATGCCGTCCAGGACGTCGTCCTTGTTCTCCACGTGGTTGTACAGCGACATCGCCTCGACCCCGAGCCGCCGTCCTAGCCCCCGCATCGTGAGCGCGTCGATGCCGCCCTCGTCGGCGAGTTCGAGCCCTGCACGCAGCACCTGCTCGCGGCTGAGCGGCTTTCGTGGTCCGGGCTCCGCTGTCGGTCTCTTGGCCATCGGCCTCCTCTGCCCCCGCCGGCCCTGCCCATCCTGGCCGCGCCGTGACGGCGAGGGGCTTGACGGACTTACATTGTAAGTATAGAACTTACAACGTAAGTCATTCTATGGGACCGGCGCCGTGCAGGCAAGGCGAGCGCGTCGCCACCAGACAGGAGCTGAAGATGAAGACGATCGCTCGGACGAACCCTGCCCGGCGCAGAGCCGGCGGCCTGGCGGCCCTCTACCTGGCCGCCGCGTATCTGCTGGCCATGCCCTTCTTCCTCGTCGTGGTCAAGTACCCCGGCGTGACCGACCCCATGGAGAAGGTCGCGCTCCTCGCGCGCCACCACACCAGTCTCCACGTCATGTACCTCATCACCTACGTGGTCTTCGGCATCGTCCTGGCAGCCCTGGCGCTCGCCCTGTACCAGCGGCTGGAGTCCTCGGCGCCGCTCGCGATGCGGGTGGCGACCGTCGTGGGCCTGCTGTGGGCGTTCGTCCTGGTCGCGAGCGGGATGGTCTTCAACGCAGGCATGGCCGCGGCGGTCGCGCTGTATCCGTCCGACCCCGGTGGGGCGGTGTCCCTGTGGCAGGCGGTCGAGCCGGTCGCACAAGGGCTCGGCGGCTCGGGCGGCGAGCTCCTGGGTGGGCTCTGGGTCCTGCTGGTCAGCTACGCGAGCCTCCGTGCCGGCGAGTTCCCCAGGCAGCTCTGCTGGCTGGGTCTGGCGGTCGGCCTTGCCGGGATCGTCTCGGTGGTCCCGCCGCTGAACGGCGCGGCCTACGCCTTCGGGCTGCTGCAGATCGCGTGGTTCGTGTGGCTCGG
>DUGU01000167.1:8762-9053 GCA_013331215.1 Methanoregulaceae archaeon | reverse complement strand
GAACGCGATCGCGAGCGCCGCGATGAAGACGAACTCGGGGTACTGCCGGGCAAGCGGGGTGGAGTCGAGCCGTCCGAGCAGGGGCGAGACGAGTTTCACCCCGACGACGAGCCCGAGGCCGATGAAGAGCACGGCCGAGACGAGACTTGTCGCAAGGGACGGCACCGAGAAGGATCCCTGGATCGCGTCCGTCGTCAGGCCGAGCACAATGAGCGAGAGGACATCGTCGATCACGGCCGCGCCGATGATCGCCTTCGCGACCGGCGTCTCGAGCCGGCCGAGCTCCTTGAG
>DUGU01000167.1:0-8679 GCA_013331215.1 Methanoregulaceae archaeon | reverse complement strand
GAGGCAGAACTCGAACCCGATCGTGAAGAGCAGGAAGATGGCGCCGAGCTGGGCCAGGGACCCGACGAAGTCCGTGTACGTGATGAGCCCGAGCACGGACGGCCCGACCAGGATCCCGACCAGGATCTCGCCGATGACGGCCGACTGGTTGATCCGGGAGGCGACCAGGTACCCGGCGAGCGCCACGAAGAGGAGCAGGCTCATCTGGAACTCGATCGAACTGGTCAGCGCTCCCGTCATCTCACAGTCCTCCGCGGTTGCCGGATGGCGATGGTCCGCCGCCCGAACGCGACAGCCACGGCATACCTCCGGGATATTCGACGTTCACGATGATAAGAATCCCCAATCCCTTTCGCGGAGCCGGCTCCCCGACGGAGAGAACCACGGCCGCTCCCGCCGGACGGCGGAGGTCCCCGGTGTCGTCAGGAATGCGCCCGACAGCTTCCGGCAGGCCGGTATCGTCCCGGGTAATCGGCGCGCACAACGTTCTAACGTCCGCCTCCAGGATCCCGAGGCGAAGGGGATGGTACGACCCGAGGGCAGGCCCGGGAGGGGAGACACATGAGGGCGGCAACCGACGGCGTGTCGGCGCGGTGACGGACCATGCATTCCGTCTTCCCTGTGCCGGTCTCAGAACTCCGGCCCGGAGCAGAAGGGATCTCCTGGAGACAGGCCGCCTTCGCCGGCCAGGCCCCTGACCATGCACCCGGCTCCACAGAGGTCACGTGAGGCACATGCACCGCAGCGGCCGCCCTCGGTCCTGCGTGCCAACCGGAAACGGGTCAGCACGGGGTTGTCCGGATCGTTCCAGAGCTCGCGGAACGGCCGCGTACGGACGTTCCCGATCTCGAACGCCGGCTGCTGGGCGAACTGGCAGGGGTAGACCCGCCCCCGGGGGTCGATGTTCACCACCCGGTCGCCCGCGCTGCAGGCGGCGCTGGCTCGGACGTCCCGGGTCGCCTCGCCGTACCGAGCGGGGTCGTCTCGACGCAGCCGTTCGAGGACGAAGACCGCGTCCTGAGGTGCGTCGACGGTCAGGATCTCCATCTCCTCGGGAGCGGTCTCCCGCGCCGTCCGGTAGAGGAGGTCGAGGATGCGGCGGATCTCTGCTGGGCCGACCTGCCTCGTCGCCGCTGCCTCCCGCCCCCGGCCGCTCGGGACGAGCCAGTACAGGCAGAACCGCTGGATACCGGTCTCCCGGGCAAGTCGAAGGAGACCCGGAATTTCCGCGGCGTTGTCGCGTGTGACGGTGACGCGCAGACCGCAGCGGACCCCTGCCGCGACGCAGTGCCGCATGCCCTCCACGGCCCGCCCGAAGCTTCCCGACATGCCGCGGAGGGCGTCGTGGGTCTGCGCCGACGCACCGTCGAGAGAGATGCCGACGTACTCGAACCCGGCTTCGGCCAGCCAGCCGGCCACGCCCGCCGTGATGAGGGTGCCGTTGGTGCTCAGGGCGGTGGCAAGGCCACGGGCCCGGGCGCGGGCCGCGAGCACCCCGAGGTCCCCCCTGAGCAGGGGCTCGCCGCCACTGAAGAGGACGACGGGTGCCCGAACCGCCGCGAACTCGTCGACGAGCCCGAGGGCCTCGGATGTCGTCAACTCGCCGGCCGCCGGGGCGTCCGGGCCTGCGCCGAGATAACAGTGCACGCACCGGAGGTTGCAGCGGGCCGTGACGTTCCAGAAGACGACCGGGCCGCCGTTCCCGTGTCCGGTGCCGGAGATGGCCCGGCTCACGGGCTCCCGGCCGTGCACAAGCCGGCTGATCCGGATCATGGGCCGGACCTCGATCCCGGTACGGCAACCGGGAGGATGCGTGCCGCGGGGACCCGCTTGAACTCGCGCCCGCTGACCAGGACCACGAAGTCGTCAATCCCACTCTCGGCCGACAGCGCGGAGAGATGGCGCCATAGCGACCGGTGGTCGGGCTGATGCAGGACCGTGAAGAGATTGTATTCCCATTGTCCCGCGACTATCCCCCGTTCATAACAATGCGTAACCTCCGGATGCGCGGCCATGGCGCGCCCGACCGTCTCGACCAGGTCCGGGGCCACGCGCCAGGCGACCATGGCGTTCACGGTGATCCCCACCCGCCGCTGGTCGATACGGGCGCCGAACCGGCGGACGACACCCTCGGCCTGCAGGGACTCGAGGCAGGCGAATACCTCCTCCTCCGATACGCCGAGCTTTCGTGCGATCTCGCGGAAGGGTTCGTCCACGATCGGTACACCGTCCTGGAGCTGCCGGAGGACCGCCCACGACAGGGGCCTCATGCCCGACCGCCCCCGTCCTCCCGGTCCGCGAATCGATAACGGACATCCACCTTGAAGCGCCGGAGTACGGGCAGGTTCAGCATCTCCTCCGACGGTAGCCGGGACCGTGCGAGGAGCCGGCGTATCTCGCGGGCCATGCTCGTCTCGTCCGGCATCGAGAGGGTGAACCAGAGGTTGAACGCGTGGTCCCGCTCGTAACAGTGGGAGACGCCGGGATGCTCTCGAATCATGCCGGCCACCTCGAGGAGCCGGGACTCGGGGACGCGCAGCGCGACGAGGGTAGAGGCGTTCAACCCGACCCGTTGGGCCTCGACGACGGTGCCGATGCTCCGGACCACGCCCTCGCGGGCCAGTCGCTGCACCCGGCCCAGTACCTCCTCCTCGGGGATGCCGAGCTTCTCTCCTATGGCCCACCAGGGCTTTCGGGTCAGCGGGAAGGCGTCCTGGAGGTGCTGCAGCAGCAGCCGATCCGTGCGGTCCAGCTCGACGATCGGCGTCATGGCATCACCCGGGCCACGGGGGCTCCCGGCTCGTACGCACACCCGGGGTCCTCGCCCAGATAGGTCCCCGGGCCAGCGGAGGCAGCGCTCCGGATCCCGCATCCTCTTCCCGGCCGGGCGGCCCCGAACGCCCGGGCGCGGCACCCCCCGCACGAGGCACGGAATTCGCACCGTCCGCACCGACCGCCGAGGGCGTCGGGATCCCGGAGAGCGGCGAGAACGGGCGAGCCGTACCAGATCTCCGCGAAAGGCTGCTCAAGGACATTCCCGAGGGAAAGAGGGAGATAGGGGCACGGGGTCACCGCGCCGGTCGGGTCGATGCGGCAGTAGGAGATGCCCGCGAGGCAGCCGCGCCCCCACGGGGCCGTCTCGAGCCCCATGTCCGATGCGATTCTCACGAACTGCGGCGCGCAGGTCGGGCGGAGATGTATGCCCGGGCGCCGCCCGGCCAGGAGGAGGTGCTCGATCGTCGACTCGTACGCACGTGGAGAGAGGTCTCCGAGGGCCTGCGCGCGACCGGTCGGGACCAGGAAGAAACACTGGTAGTCCCGGATACCTCGAGCCATGCCGAAGTCGACGATCGAGTCCAGCTCCTCCATGTTCCACAGGCCGATCGTGGTATTGAGCTGGACGTCGATGCCCCGACGCCGGAGCGCCTCGATTCCGGCCACTGCCCGTACCCAGGTCCCCGGGACACCGCGGAGCATATCGTGCAGGGCCGGGTTTACCGAGTCGAGGCTGACGGCCACCTTCCTGACCCCTGCCCGGGCGAGCCGGGCGGCCACATCGTCGGTCACGAGCGTGCCGCCGGTGCCCATCGCCACCGGGAGGCCGGCATCGGTCGCGTACCGCGCGAGGTCGTAGATATCGGGGCGCAGGAGCGGCTCGCCCCCGCTCAGGATGAGCACCGGCCGACCAACGGCTGCCAGCTGATCGATCAGGGCCTTCCCCTGCCCGGTCCTCAGCTCGCGGTCGTCCGGCTCTTCGTCGGCGTCGATATAACAGTGGCCGCAGCGCAGCGGGCACCGGGCCGTGACATTCCACGAGACGATCCGTGGCGCTGGGACGAGTGCCGTGTCCCGTTCATTTCGTCCTTTCATCAGGGTTTCCATCCCTCTCTCCAGTCTTCTCCGCCCGCGTCGCTTCCCGCCCGGTCGGCCTTCGGCCGCCTCGGATGATGCGAGCATCCATCACCCCGCACGCGTGCCCGCGTTCAGGACCCCCCTCACAACGACCTTCCTGATCGGACTCGATGCGGGAGGCGTCGCTACCCGGCCGCCGGGCGGAAAGAGGGAGGTGATGATGGCGGAGTACAGGTATCCCGGAGCAAGCCTTTCCGGGTCCTGCGGCATGCGATCGAACCGGGGGCCGGCCCGATGAGACCTCCACCTTCGGGAAGAGGAGGGCTCCCGCGGTCGAGAATTCGGGAACGGGTAATCGTCCGGCCGCGTCGATCACGATTACCGGCGGGAACGCGACAGAGAGGACGGCGCAGGGCACGAGAACGACGAGGGCGAGATCCCGCTCGATCGTCACTCTCCGGCCTGTCGCCCCTCATCGCTCCCCGTCATGATGACCCTACGGGAGATAGATATGCAAAAAGGTTTCGGCTGCGGAGAGATGCTCGGGCATGGTCCGGCACCTTGGGGGAGAGGACGCTGCGCATCCATGCCAAGGTTTCATATCGCAGCCCCGGCCTAAGTTTGCCCGGGTCGATCCTCCCGGGCCCGGCGAGGAACGTCCGGCGAAGAACCAATCGCCATGTTTATGGTTGACCCTGTTCACGCATTTCTATGAGGTTCTCACAGGGTTTCTCGTCGCCCTGCTCGCCGCAGGCTGCACGACCGGACCGGTTGCGGTCGCCCCCGCATCGCCTGCCACCGGTCCGCCTCCGGCAGGGCTGGCCGCCGAGCTCCAGGGCATACTCGACTCCATGACCGCAAACGGGACTGCGCCCGGAGCCGTGGTCGAGGTCCGGGCCCCGAACTGGACCTGGCGCGGCGTCTCTGGGACGCTCTCGTACAACTCGACGGTGCCGGTGACGCCGACCTCCACTTCCGGATGGCCTCGGTCTCGAAGTTCTTCACCGCGATCGGGATCCTCCGCCTGGTCGATCAGGGCCGTCTCTCCCTCGACAACACCATCGCCTCGAGACTGCCCGCCGATCTCGGGCGCCGCGTCCCGAACGGAGACCGGATCACGATCCGTCAGGTGCTCCAGCACCGGAGCGGGATTGCGAACGACGACGAGGACGGCACGGTCCTGCGGGCCCAGATGGCGCACCCGGACGTGCCGGTCCCGGTCCGCTTCTCGATCGACGACGCGTTGAACCGGTCGCCCTTCTACCCGCCGGGAGCGAACTACACCTGCTCGGACGCGAACTTCCACCTTCTCTCCCTCGTGATCGAACAGGTCTCGGGCACGGACTTCCGCACGTTCATGGAGGGGGAGGTCTTCGCCCCGGCCGATCTCCGGAACACCTCGGTCCCCTCCGGGCCGGTCCTTCCCGCGCCGCGTATGATCGAGGAGGACAACGTGCCCGACCCGGGTGTTCGCGTCAACTACTCGTACATGTACATGGACTGGGACCAGGGCGCGGGGAGCCTCGTGACCACGGTCGAGGATCTGAACCGATTCCACCGGGCCGTCCGCGGGGGCGCGTGGTCTCGCCGACGCTCGTCTCTCCACTCGAGGACGGGCCGGTCGTCTTCGAGGCACCGGGGGACGGCTGGGCCCGCTACGGATTCGGGTACGGCCGGCAGTTCGACCCATCGATCAACCTGACCTTGGCCGGCCACACCGGCGAGTACCCCGGGTCCCCGACCTTCGCCTACTACCTCGAGGGGCCCGGGATCTATGTCGCGATGAACGCGAACCATGCCGGCGAGGCGGTCGGCGCCGGCTTCCCTCTCGCTCGCCGGGGCGCTCCGAGCGGCGGCCTGAGACCCCCCGCATCGGCCGGGACGATCGTCGCGGTGACGCGGCCGGACGGTCGATCGCCCTCGCGGGCCCGGCCCTCACGGCGCGGTGTCTTTCCGGATCTGTCGCCGCCCCTGTCGCTCCACGACCCGGCCGATGGCGGAATAAACCGGGTTGACGGG
Organism: Methanoregulaceae archaeon; assembly: GCA_013331215.1. GTDB lineage: Archaea > Halobacteriota > Methanomicrobia > Methanomicrobiales > Methanospirillaceae > UBA288 > UBA288 sp11384u. The sequence goes on along the minus strand of DUGU01000167.1, from coordinate 2,808 downwards.
GACGTCGACGTAGTACCGGCAGCCGGGCTCGAGCCAGCCCTTCTCCTTCCAGTACCGGAAATCGACCGGGGCCGCCTGTTCGAGTTCCCCGAACGACCCTCGCTGGCCGTGGAAGATGACGACATCCTTCAGCCCCGGGCTCCTCCGGCGGCCCGACGAGAGGGCGCGGTAGAACGAGTCGGCCGCCGCCGCGAGTTTCCGTTCGTTCTCCTCTTTCCTGTACTCGGGGATCGGCCCCGGCGGGACGATCAGCCCTGTCCGGCCCGCGACCTCGAAGCCCGGACCTGCGCCACGAGAGCCAGGTAGGACAGGACCTCCTTGACCCCGAGGGCACCGGCGGTCGTGAGCAGGAGCGCCTTCTTGTCGAAGAACCGCGTGCGGTGGAAGATGTAACAGGACCGGTCGACGAAGAGTTTGAAGAGGCCCGAGATGTTCATGCCGTAGACGGGCGACGCGAAGATGACGCCGTCGGCCTCGCGCATCTTCTGATCGATCGCCGGGGCGTCGTCCCTGTTCGGGCACTTCTCCTCCCCCTTCGCGATGCGGGCAAAGCACCCCCGGCATGGCGNNCGAGAGCCACAGGTACTCGAACTCGACGGGGCCGTGCGCCTCCATGAGTTCGCGGGTGCGTTCGGCGGCCCTGTACGTATTCCCCTTTCTCGGGCTGCCCATGACGACGAGGATCTTCATCGACGCCTCCGCATCGATCTCTACGCTCCTGCATATCGAAAGAGTTCCGGTCGGTGCGGAGGACCTCCTGATCTCCCGGACGGGCTCCGTTCCGTCCCCGGGGGACCGACCACGGCTGTGGGGCGCCTCTCCGTTGATGGGGGGGCATTGTCCTCGAGAGGCGAGACGCAGCCGACACCCGAGGTGCAGGCCCTTCATCCCCGCCGGTCACTGCACAAAAACAGGATCAGACGTTCCGCAGCATCCTCTGAACCTGCTGGAAGCATGCAACATCGTACTGCGAGACCGCGTGCGGGCTATTTGGCATGCTCGAGCGAAGCCCCGGCTCCGGCATAGACAGTGGTCGCGTGAGCGAAGCCTGCGGTCGTGAAACCCGGCGGCGCGACATCATCCCCCCGGGGAAGATCTCCTCGCAGTTCTGATTAGGCTGGCCTTTTTCCGTCGTATGCGGGTCGATTGCAGTGACGGGAACGACGACGATAGCTCCGGCGAGCAGCAGCAGTAACCCCAACACCAGTTCTTTCCTCATGTCTGCACTTCCGGCCCCGAGACGGGGCAGAGGCAGAGAATGGGATATCCCATATCTACTTTCTGCGTCCCAATGTAACCAATACGTCGCGACAACGAAGGGAGGACGAGTGGTCCTCCCGTCTTACTGGACGATGAACTGCCCGTTCATCAGCGTCGGGTGGACGTCGCATCGGAAGTAGTACCTGCCGGGTGTGCTCGGTGCGGTGAAGGTGTAGGTCGTGGTCGTCGGCCCGGTGATACTCTGGCCTTTGAAGATGACCGTCGAGGCCGAGGAGTCCGTGTAGATCGAGAAAGTGTGAGGGACCCCCGAATCTTTGTTGTTGAAGATGACCGCGACCGTTGCGCCGGCCGGGACGGTGATCGTGCTCTTGTCGAACTTCTCGTTCTGGGCCATGAGATCGACCGTGGCGGTGCTCACGGCGGTTGTCGTCGCCGTGGCGGTGGTCGCGGTTGTAGCCACCGTGGTGACTGCCGTCGTCGCGGTCGGAGTCGCCGTGGTTGCAGTCGTAGTCGTCGGAACGACAGTGGTTGGCTGCACCGTGGTCGCGGAGGACGTGGGTGTGGTCGTTGCATTCGTCGTGGGGGTTGTGGCGCACCCGGCGATGAGCGCACCGCAGAGCAGCAGGCCCGCTACCGCGAGCATCGGTACATAGCCTCGCATATTCGGAAAAGAGACCCGCCAGTATAAAAAGATAATTGAAACAGGGCGATACATCAGGTAAAAGCAAAAAGAGAAGAAGGTGGGGGAGTAGTACCTCTACATCCACTCACGTGACGACGAACTGCCCGGTCATGATGGTCGGGTGGATGTCGCACCGGAAGAAGTACGTTCCCGGGGTGCTCGGCGCGGTGAACGTGTAGGTGGTGGTCGTCGGCCCGGTCACGACGGTCCCCTTGAATACGGCCGACGATGCCGTAGCGTCCGTGTATACCGCGAAGTTGTGCGGGACACCGGAGTCCATGTTGTTGAAGGTGACCGTGACCGTGGACCCGACCGGGACGGTGATAGAGCTCTTGTCGAACGCCAGGTTCCGGGCTGTCAACGCGACCGTCGCACTCCCGCCGGCGGTGGTCGTCGCTGCAGAGGTGGGCGCAGTCGTCATCACCATGGTGGTGGCCGTTGTCGTCGGAATGACCGTGACCATGGTCGCCGTCGGCGTCGGCGTCGTCTGGTTGCCGCCCCCGAGGCTGAAGGCGAGCAGTAGCGGGGTCGCGTTGTTCCCGAACGAGCCGCCGCCGCCGCCCGCCGGCCAGACGATCGTGTTGCCGGAAACCGCCGGCCAGCCGTTGATGGCCGAGGGAGCCTTGTAGGTCCAGAGCTGCGCACCGTCCGTGCGGTTGAAGGCATAGATCGTCCCGTCGAAAGTCGCCGTGAAGACGAGGTCATTGACGACCATCGCGGAGCCGATGTCGATCGAATCGAGCTTGTTCACCCAGAGCTTCTTCCCCGTGTTCACGTCGATCGCGTCCAGCTCGCCCTTCCCCGTCGAGAAGTTGACAGAAGAGAAGTCGAGCGATGTCGGGGTCCAGTTAGTGATCATGTTGATTACCGGTACGTAGATCACGCCGTCCGCGTAGGCCATCGGC
>DUGU01000219.1 GCA_013331215.1 Methanoregulaceae archaeon | reverse complement strand
TCGGCCATGTCCTCGCCGGCGTCGTCCTGACCGCCGTCGATCGTGCTCGCCCATTCCTGTGTCCCGTTCTCGCTCAGCTTGAGAACGACGATATCACGTGCCGGGAAGTAATTGAAACCCATACAGCCGGCCGAGACGGCGAGCAACAGCACCAGCATCGCCAGGACGGCTGCGCACCGGACTCGCTGTTCTCCCATCACGGCCACTCCGCTCTCTCCGATTCGGACGGCTTCCTCCAGAGTTATGGGGGTGGGAAGTGCCGAAGAATCAATAGAGGTAACAAGACCCTGTCGTTTCTTAAAGCTGCCTGGATGCGTCTCCGGGGGATCGTGATCCCGGCCGGTGACCGGCGGCGGTACGAATCCCCCTTTCCGGTGACTCCCCCCGACCACCATCCCTTGAATCATCCGCTGTCGTGGATCCACCTGTCCATCGCCATGACCCCGGGGCGGCACCACGTCGGTGTTTTTAATGATTGTCGCTGACAGACGCGGTTCCTCCTCCCTTCCCCGGCCGACGTGGCGGTCGAACGGAGCGAATAACAACGGTCGGAGGCCGGTGATGAGCTGCCGCGACGACTTCCCGGCCGTCCTCGAGCGCGGGCGGCGATTCCGCCGGTCCAGATGGTAATTTTAACTGGGGCCGGAACTGGCCCGATGGGAATCCGGTCCCAAAAAGAGATGCTCAGAGGTCGTCGTCGCGGCTGCGCCTGATGGTGACCACGCCGAGCCCGACGATGACCACGCCAGCGATCGCGGCGAGCGCGATCATCCAGGCGTCGCCGAGGATCGAGCCTGCGGGGGCCAGCGCGGCCGACGAGTTGTTGACGGCCGATTTCGTGGGCGCGGTGGTCCTGACGAAGAGCGTTGGAACCGCGGTCGGCGTCGTGTCCAGGGGGAACGCCCCGACCGAGTCGTCCGCCAGGTTCGACGTGTTGGCGAGCGGCGACGGGAGGGTGAAAGCGGGGGTCGGCGTTGCGTTCGGCGTCGCCTCCGGAGTCGGCGTGTCGTAGATCGGGATCCCCGCCGAGTACCCGACGTTGCCGGTCTGGTACGCGATCGGGCTGGCGGTGGTCTCCGTGGCGGTGGGCCAGGTCGTCTCAAAGACGATGGGCTCGGCCGTCGGCGTCGGCCACGTCGTCCGGACGGTGGTGGTCGGCACGGTCGTGGGGACGGTCGTCGTGACCACCGTGGTCGGAATGAGCGTGGGGAAGGTCGTCTCGATGGTCGTGGGGACGGCCGTCGGGATCGTGGCGCCGTAGGTCATCACGGGCCAGCCCGGCGCGCCGCCGACCTGCGCCGGCTGCACGGGCGGCAGCGTGGTCGTGGCCCCGACCGGCTGCTGGGGGTTGGGAATCGTCGGGATCAGAGTGTAGGTGGTCGCCGGCGTCACGACGATCAAGCCGCCCGGGGTCTGCGTTGTCGTCTTGGGGGTCGCGACCGTGCCGGGGTTTGCGACGGCCGCGCCCGTGATCGAGTACTGGCCCTTGCTGGCCGAGAAGGTGACGGGCTTGCCGTCCATGTTGTTCATCCGCGCGACCTTGACCAGGATGGGCATGTCGCCGGGGCCGATTACCTTGAACGTCATCACCGCGAGGGCGTAATCGCCGTTCTTGTACCCGTTCGTGAAGTCGCCGAGCAGCATGTTCAGCTCGTGGGACGAAAGGAGGCCGGCGGTCGTGGAGTGCCCGACCTTGAACTCGGTACTCTCGTACTTAAGCATCTCGGCGTTCCAGTCGAAGTAAAGCGAGATGTCCTTGGCAACGGGGTTGAGGTTGTTGTCGAACATCACCTTGACCTGGACCGTCTGGCCCGTCTTCCAGCTGGCATCGGCCGGAGAGAGGTAGATCTTCGCCATGCCGCCCGCCGATGCGAGGGGGACGGCGCAGCAGAGGAGCAGCAGGATGAGGGATAAGCAGCGGGTATTCATGACCGGCTCCTGACCGGAATCGACGGATCTCCGGTCAATTGCGTAATCTGATCAAAAGGTTTTTCTTTGAACTGATGAAGGTTGCGCTCGGGGACCATCCCCGTGCCTCATTCCTTCAAAACCAAGAAGTAGCTGCAGCGCGTGTACGTGAAGCATGACTGAACCGGCGCCCGATCGGCGCGATGACGGGACTCCTCCCGCCCCGGACCAGGCCGACCTCTTCGGCGCGCTCGGCATCTCCGACCCCCTCATTCGGGCGATCAAGGAACTCGGGTTCGAAGAGCCGACCCCCATCCAGACACAGGCCGTTCCTGCGGCGCTCGCCGGGCGGGACGTGATCGGCCAGGCCCAGACCGGGACCGGCAAGACGGCCGCCTTCGGGATACCGATCGTCGAACGGGTCGACCCTGCCGACCGCCGGGTCCAGGCCGTGATCCTCTGCCCGACGCGCGAACTCGCGGTCCAGGTGGCCGAGGAGATCTTCAAGATCGCGCGGTTCAGGCGCGGCATCACGGTGGCCCCGATCTACGGCGGCCAGCAGATCGAGCGGCAGATCACCGCGCTCCGGAAGGGGGTGCAGGTCGTGATCGGTACGCCGGGCCGTGTCCTCGACCACATCCAGCGCCGCACGCTCTCGCTCGACGCGGTCCGGATCGCGGTCCTCGACGAGGCCGACGAGATGCTCGATATGGGCTTCCGCGACGACATCACCGAGATCCTGGACAAGACCCCGAAGGACCGGCAGACCCTGCTCTTCTCGGCCACCCTCTCGCCGGAGATCCTCAACCTCGCGCAGCGGTACCTCCACGACCCCCTCGAAGTCCGCACGGTCCACCGCGAGCTGACCGTCCCCCTGACCGAGCAGGTCTATTTCGAGGTCCGCGAGAGCGACAAGATCGAGGCCCTCTCCCGCCTGCTCGACCTCTCCGAAGGGGAGAAGGGGCTCATCTTCTGCAACACCAAACGTGGGGTCGACGAGGTGGTCTCCCAGCTCCGCGCGCGCGGGTATGCCGCCGAGGGGCTCCACGGGGACATGAAGCAGAACCAGCGGGACCGGGTGATGGCGCGGTTCCGCCAGGGAGCGATCGACCTCCTCGTCGCGACCGACGTGGCCGCCCGGGGGATCGACGTCACGGACATCACGACCGTCTACAACTACGACATGCCCCAGGACGAGGAGTACTACGTCCACCGGATCGGGCGGACGGGCAGGGCCGGCAAGACGGGGAAGGCCTACACCTTCGTCACCGGGCGCGAACACTGGAAGCTCCGCGACATCCAGAAGTACACCAAGACGAAGATCGTCCAGCGGCAGCTGCCGAGCCTGGCCGACGTCGAGGAGGTCCGGACTCACCTCTTCGAGGACCGGCTCCGTCGCGCGATCGACGCAGGAGGCCTCGATAAACAGGTGACGCGGCTCGAACGCCTGATGGTCGAGGGCTACTCCTCGCTCGATATCGCCGCGGCCCTGCTCAAGCTGCAGGAGGGCGAGATCGGATCGCCCTCGGTCGACGGGCGGCAGTCGACTCCCGGCACGGTCCGGCTCGAGATCGGCGCCGGGCGGAACCAGAATGTGCGGCACCGGGACATCCTCGGGGCCTTCGCGGGCGAGACGGGCATCCGCGGCGAGCTCTTCGGGCTGATCGAGGTCGGGGACGACCGGTCCTCGATCGAGGTCCCCGAGGAGGAGGCCGACCGCGTGATCCAGGTCATGTCGCGTCGCAGGATCAAGGGCCGGGCTGTCGAGATCACGCGCTGACCGACCATTGGCATTTTTCCGGGGCGTTCGCCTTCGTCCCCGAAGGATCCAGCGGTCCGGATCTCGACCAGCCCGGGCTCGCCGAGGGGGGCCGAGGCCCGGCCCGAAATGGCTGCGGCACCGACCTCGCGTCCCTGNNGTCCCTGCTCTGGTTCATCTACCTGTTGCCGGTCTTCTGATACGTGACGTCGGCGCTCTCCTCGATGATCGTCGGGCACCCGGTCGCGGGGGGAGCGCGGGACCGGCGCAAGGACGGCGAAGGTGAAGCCCCATCGTGCATCGTTATGGACAGGGACCGCCAATAACACGGGCATGGAGCGCTACGATGTCGTTGTCACAGGGGCCGGTCCCGCCGGGTCGGCCGCCGCCGAGCGGGCCGCGTCGCTCGGGCTCTCGACACTCGTCCTCGAGGAACACGCGACGATCGGCCACCCGGTCCAGTGCGCGGGCCTGCTGTCGAGGGGCGCGTTCGCCGGGTGCCGGGTCTCGGACCGGTCCGTCAGGAACCGCGTCCGGGGCGCACGCATCGTCTCGGACCTCGGGGGAGAGCTCCTCTTCGATGCGGGCGAAACGAAGGCGGTGGTGGTGGACCGGGGCGAGCTCGACCGCGAGATGGCCGGAGCCGCCGCCGACGCGGGGGCGGAGTTCCGGCTCAAGGCCCCGGTCCTGCGGGTGGACGGCGACCGTGTGGTCACGGGCGGACCCGATGCGGGCGAGGTCGGCTTCGGCGTCCTGATCGCGGCCGACGGGCCGAAGGGGACCGTCGCCCGATCGCTCCGTATGGCCAGGGCTCCGACGCATCTCGCCGGGGTCCAGGCGGACGTGATCGTAGACGACCCGGTCGAGACCCGGTACGTCGAGATTCACCCGAACGCCGCGCCCGAGTTCTTCGCGTGGCGCATCCCGGTCTCGGAACGGGTCGTGCGGGTCGGTCTCTGCGGCGAGGCAAACGTCCCGGCCCTCTTCCAGACATACCTCGCCCGGTGGCCGGGCCGGGTCGTCCACCGGGCCGCGGGCACGATCCCTCTCGGGACCATGCCGAGGACGTACGGGCGGGGGACGCTCTTCGTCGGGGACGCGGCAGGCCTCGCCAAGCCCACCTCGGGGGGCGGCGTGTACACGGGCGTCCGCTCGGGCCGGTACGCGGCCGAGACGGCCGCGGCCTGCCTCGAGGCCGGCGATTGCTCGGACGGAGCGCTCGCGGCGTACGACGCGCGGTGGCGGGCCGACTTCGGGCGCGAGCTCGCCCTCGGGTACCGCCTCCAGCTTGCACGGCGGCGGGTCACGCCCGGGGAGATCGACCGCCTTCTCCGGGCCTTCGGCACTCCGAAGGTGGTCCGGGCAATCGTCGAGTACGGGGACATGGACCGGCCGAGCGGGCTCCTCGCGAGGCTCGTCCGGATGCCGGCGCTCTGGCCGGTGCTACCGATCGTCATGCGCCTGGGGATCGCCGAGATCCTCGGCCAGGACGACAGAAAATAATCGGTCGTTCGATTCGAAGCGGGCAGCGCGAGGCCGTCGCCGGAGGCAAAACGCACATCCGGCAGAGGCATCGCGCTCCGGGGTAGGGGGCCCGCGCCGCCCCCCTCCCCCCCCTCGCTTCACTCGGCACCCTTCCCCGCGCTCGACGGCGAAAACTCTGTCGGATCTGCATCCCGCTCATGCGGCGGATCATCATATTGACGAAGGCCGTTGCTGTATCGGCCCGGTCTACCGTTTTAACGTTCAGTCGTGCTATTTCTAGATCCTGCCGGATCGTTGTCATTCTGTCTCGAGGTCTCAAAAATAACAAAGAGGAACCTTTTTCACTGAGAGGATAATACAAAACATCGCAGAAGTACAACGCCGGTGATCCCCATGCATATCCCCGATTCCTTCCTCCCGATCCCGCAGGCCGTCGTCTACTGGCTGATCGCGCTCGTCTTCATCGCGCTCGCGCTCCGCTGGGTCAGAAAGGAGATGAGCGAGGAGAAGGTCCCGCTGGTCGCCGTCCTCGCGGCCGGCGTCTTCGCGCTCCAGGCCTTCAACATCCCGGTGATGATGGGCACGAGCGGTCACCTGCTCGGCGGGGCACTCGTCGCGATCGTGCTCGGGTCGCCGTTCGCGGCGGTCTTCGTCCTCTCCCTGGTCCTGATCGTGCAGGGCGTCCTCTTCGGCGACGGCGGCCTCACCACCATGGGCGCGAACATCATCAACATGGGCGTCATCGGGGGCTTCGTCGGCTATTATGGGTACTACGGCCTGCTCTCGCTCACGAAGAGCAGGTTCGCCTCGGCCGCCGGCGCGGCATGGCTCGCGTGCATCATCCCGGCCCTCGCCGCCGCGCTTGAACTGACTGCCGCCGGCACCTTCCCGCTCGTGCCCGGGCTGATCGGGATGGGAATCTACCACGCATTGATCGGCGTGGTCGAGGCCGCGATCACGGCCGTCGTGCTCGGCCTGATCGTGAGCGCCCGCCCCGATATCCTGGAGCGGGTCGAGGGGGCGCCGACATGATCTCGACCCGTGTGCTGATCGCCGCCGGCATCGCTCTCGCGCTCGTCGTCGGGATCGGCGCGGTCTTCTTCGCCTCCTCCGACCCCGACGGGCTCGACAGCACGGCCCTCGTCACCCAGGGTCAGAAGGAGCTGACCCAGCCCGCGAACCCCGGCGCGGCTGTCGACGGGGCGGCGCTCCCCGGCACATTCGAGTACAGCGCTCCGTTCGCTGAGTACACGCTCGGCGGCTCGAAGCTCGCCGACGCCGGGCTGATGGCCGCCGGGACGCTGCTCGCCCTGATCGCGGTCCTCGGGATCGGCCGTGGCCTCAAGGCTTTCAACCGGTCGCGGTCCTCGTAATTTCCTCACCCAGTACGGACACGTCATGCACCTGATCGAGACCACCCACCTCTCGTACGCCTATCGCGACAGCGTCCGCGCCCTCGACGACGTCAACTTCGTGGCCCCCCGGAACGTCCGGATCGCGGTGATCGGGCCGAACGGCGCGGGGAAGTCCACGCTCTTCCGCCACCTGAACGGGATCCTCCTCCCGCAGGAGGGACAGGTGCTGGTCCGCGGCGAGCCCGTCACGAAGAAGAACCTCAAGGAGGTCCGGAAGTTCGTCGGCGTCGTCTTCCAGAACCCCGACGACCAGATCTTCGCGCCCACAGTCGAGCAGGACGTCGCGTTCGGGCCGACCAACCTCGGGCTCGACGAGTCGACCGTGATGCACCGGGTCGACGAGGCCCTCGGCCTCCTCGGGATCGAGTACCTCCGCCACCGGGCCCCGCACCACCTCTCGGGCGGGGAGAAGAAGCGTGTCGCGATTGCGGGCGTGCTCGCAATGGAGCCGGACGTGCTCGTGATGGATGAGCCGACGGCCGGCCTCGACCCCCGGGGGCGGGACGACCTGGTCCGGTTCGTGAACTCGCTCGCAGAGAAGTACGGCATGACCGTGATCTTCTCGACCCACGAGCTCGAGCTCGTCACGGCCATGGCCGACTACATCTACGTGATGGACCAGGGGAAGATCCTCGCGCAGGGCTCGGTCCAGGAGATCTTCGAGCAGGAGGAGATGCTCCGCCGTATCCGGCTCGACGTGCCCGTGATCCCGAAGCTCTGCCGCGCCCTTCGCCGCCGCGGCGCCGCCCTGCCTGTCGCCTACACCGTCGAGGAGGCCGAAGAGGGGCTCGCGGCCGCCCTCGCCCTGCCCCGCCGGTCATGATCGAGGAGCTCTTCGAGATCGAGCGGCTCGCCTACGGCGACAGCCCCGTGCACCGGCTCGACGCCCGGGTCAAGCTAGTAGTCGTGTTCGGAGCCGTCATCGCGCTCGTCGCGTACCCTATCGACGGGTCGGTCTACCTCCTCGCGGGGGTCATGGGCGCGCTCCTCCTCGTACTCCTCCTCGTCTCGCGGGTGCCGCTCCGAACGTTCCTGCTCCGCGTCGGCGCCATCCTTCCCTTCGGCCTCTCGATCCTCCTGCTCCAGGTGCTCTTCCCGCCGGTCGCGTTCGCCTCCCCGACGGTGCTCCTCACCCTGCCGCTCGGGGTCGAGGTCACGGCCGAGGCGCTCGCCAAGGCCTCGATGATCGGAGCCCGTTTCGTGCTCTGCATCGGGTTCGTGGTCCTGCTCTCTTCGACGACCCGGCTCCAGGACCTGCTGACCGGGGCGCGCCGGCTCGGGTTCCCGTCGGAGTTCACCCTGATCCTCGGGATGATGGCCCGGTATCTCTTCGTCTTCGGCCAGATGTTCGTCCGGGTCCGGAACGCGCTCGCGACCCGGTGCTTCGACCCGTTCGACCGGTCCCTCCCGTACGGCTACCGGATCCGGCAGCTCGGGAACACGGTCGGGACGATGTTCCTCCGGTCGTACGAGCAGGGCGAGCGGACGTACACGGCCATGCTCTGCCGCGGGTACGGCCGGGACGCCTACCTCTTCGTGCAGAAGAAGCCGCTCTCGCGCCGGGACTGGACGGTCCTCGCGGTCTGCATGGTTGTCGTCTGCGGGGCGCCGGTCCTGCTGCACCTCGCGGCCTAGCGCCCGGCGCGTTCAAATAGGTCCGGGTCCATCCCCTTCGCATGAACACGGCGACGCACGGGCGCGCTGCAGCCTGACTGACGGACCGGGGGCGGCAGCGGCGGACGAACGAGGACGCTGTCCGCGCGGACCCTGAGCGGGAGGTCTACGTTGTGGCGGACGGCCTCGGCGGTCTCCCCGGCGGGGAGGTCGCGAGCCGGATCGCAGCCGAA
>DUGU01000017.1 GCA_013331215.1 Methanoregulaceae archaeon | reverse complement strand
ACTTCATCTCGATCAAGGGGCCCGAACTCCTCTCGAAGTGGGTCGGCGAGTCCGAGAAGGGCGTCCGCGACATCTTCAGGCGCGCGCGCCAGGCCGCCCCGGCGATCATCTTCTTCGACGAGGTGGACGCGCTGGTGCCGGTCCGCGGCGCGTACCAGGGTTCGAGCCACGTGACCGAGTCCGTGGTCTCCCAGATCCTGACCGAGCTCGACGGGCTCGAAGAGCTCAAGAACGTGGTCGTCCTGGCCGCGACGAACCGGCCGGACATGATCGACACGGCGCTCCTCCGGCCCGGGCGGCTCGACCGGCACGTCTACGTGCCGCCGCCGGACGAGGAGGGCCGGAAGAAGATCTTCGCGGTCTACCTCGGGCAGGCAAGCGACCTGCTCGCAGGCGACATCAACGTCGACGACCTGGTCGCGAGGACCGAGGGATTCGTCGGCGCGGACATCGAGGCCCTCGTCCGCGAGGCGAAGCTCGCCGCTATGCGCGAGTTTATCACCGTCATGGGCGAAAAGACAGATCAGGAGCGGGCCGACGCGGCCGCGAACATCCGCCTCACGAAGGCACACTTTGACGCCGCGCTCGAGAAGGTCAGGGGCTCGCTCGACCGCGACGCGCTCGAAGCCTCGGAACGACAGGCCTGGGAGATGATGTACAACCAGGAGCAGCGGTCCGCCCTCGAGGAGGCGGCGGCCGTGGTCCGTCGGGCCGAGCTCGCGACCATGGGCGTCGGCCCCGAGAACGAACTGCGGCAGCAGGCCGACGCACTGCGGAAGGCGGTCTTCGCCCGGAAGAAGGACTTCGCAGCCCTCCGCGACCAGACCGCGGGCCTGAGAGAACGTCTGGACACACCAAGATAACCGAGACAGTCATAATGAGCACCCACGCACGCGACAGCGACGAGCAGGAGATCGAGGCGCTGGTCAGGGAACTGATAGGGCGCCTCATGGAGAATCGGCAGGCGGGGGGGCAGGGACGGATGCCGATCGCGATCGGGTTCAAGATCTTCTACGGCCCGGAGGCCGAGGAGGAGACGCCCGAGGTGATCGAGCAGGTGCCCGAGGTCTCGAGGATCGAGGACAAAGTCGTCGTCGTGACCGAGGCCCCGGGGATCGCGCCCGAGAACATCCGTATGGGCATGACCGGCCGCACCCTCCAGATCTTCGCCGAGGAGGACGGCCGGCGGTACCACACGACGGCGCCGCTGCCGCCCTGCGACCCCGGGTCGGTCAAGACGCGGCTCAAGCACGGGATCCTCGAGGTCGTACTCGACGCGGCCGACGCACCCGCGCAGAGCTGAAAAACGCAAGAACCAACCCTCTCTTTTTAGAAGGTCGCACCGACACCGGACGGCCTGTCCGGACGCGACAAAGGATTAAGTCCTCGACGACTACTGTTGGTCGCCGGTTTCTGCGGCATGGGGACGGAGATGATGAAGAGGACTATCGAAGACCTGGACGTGGCCGGCAAACGGGTGCTTGTCCGGGTCGACTTCAACGTACCGCTGAAGAACGGGGTCATCACCGATGACTCCAAGATCAGGGCGGCGCTGCCGACGCTAAGGTACCTGATCGAACACGGGGCAAAGGTCATCGTCGCCACGCACCTGGGCCGGCCGAAGGGCGAGGTCGTGGAGGCGCTCCGGACGGCCCCCGTGGCGGAGCGGCTCTCGGCCATACTCGATCGGCCCGTCGCCGCGCTCAATGACTGTATCGGGCCCGAGGTCGAGGCGGCGGTCGCCGGCATGCGGAACGGCGACGTGGCCATGCTCGAGAACCTCCGGTTCTACCCCGGCGAGGAGGCGAACGACCCGGCCCTCGCGAAGGCCCTCGCGGCCATCGCGGACGTCTACATCAACGATGCGTTCGGTTCGAGTCACCGCGCTCACGCCTCCATCGTGGGCGTGCCGCGCCTCCTTCCGGCGGCGGCCGGCTGCCTGATGCAGCGTGAGCTCCAGATGCTCGGCGGACTCCTCGAGCGTCCCGAGCGCCCCTTCGCCGCTGTGATCGGCGGCGCGAAGCTGGGCAGCAAGCTCGGCGTCCTGAAGAACATCCTGCCTCTTGTCGACGTCCTGCTGATCGGAGGCGGGATGGTGGCCACCGCGTACAGGAGCCGGGGGTACGGCACCGGGAGCTCCCGTGTCGAGGAGGGCCTGCTCGACTACGTTCGCGAGCTCACGGAGCAGGCCCCGTCGCGCGGCGTCCGCCTGCTCCTCCCGACGGACGTCGTGGTCGCGGAGAGCCTGGAGGGGCAGGGCGGCGTGCGGACGGTGGCCGCCGACGCGGTCCCGGACGGGTGGACGATCGCGGACATCGGGCCCGCGACGATCGCGGAGTACTCGCGCGTGCTCGGGACCTGCCGGACCGTGGTCTGGAGCGGGCCGATGGGCGTCTTCGAGAACCCCGCCTTCACGGAGGGCACCCGTGCCATCGCCATCGCGATGGCCGATCTCGACGCCGTCACGGTCGTCGGGGGCGGCTCGACGGNNGACGGTCGAGGCCGTGAGCCGCTTCGGCGTGGCCGACCGGATGTCCCACGTCTCGACCGGGGGCGGGGCCACGCTCGAGTTCCTCTCGGGCGAGGCCCTGCCCGGCGTGGCCGCGCTCCCGGACAGGTAACGGCGACAGGATGTGGTATATCAGGTCCGACCGGAAGGAAGAGGCATGAACGAGTCTGAGCGCCGTCCGATCAGGTCGATCGGCGTGCTGACCGGCGGCGGGGACTGCCCGGGCCTGAACGCGGTCATCCGCGGCGTCGTGCGGGCGGGAGTGAACCGCCTCGGCCACGAGATCGTCGGCTTCCGCTACGGCTGGGCCGGCGTGCTCGAGCGCAACCTCGACGAGCTCACGCCG
>DUGU01000223.1 GCA_013331215.1 Methanoregulaceae archaeon | reverse complement strand
ACGCGGTCATCCGGGCGGTCGTCAAGACCGCTCACCGGCACAACTACTCCGTGATCGGGATCCGGAACGGCTGGAAGGGGATCGTCGAGGGCAAGGTCGAGCCGCTCACGGACTGCTCGGTCACCGGGATCCTGCCCAAGGGAGGGACCATCCTCGGCACGTCGCGGACGAACCCGTTCAAGAGCGAGGAGGACGTCGCCCGGATGCTGATGCACCTCGAGAAGTTCGGGATCGACGTCCTGATCGCGATCGGGGGAGACGATACCCTGAGCGTCGCCGCACGATTGCACGAGATGGGCATTCGGGTGATCGGGATCCCGAAGACCATCGACAACGACCTCTCCTGCACCGACTACACCTTCGGGTTCGATACCGCCGTCTCGATCGTCACGGACGCCATCGACCGCCTCCACACGACGGCCGAGTCCCACCAGCGGATCATGGTGCTCGAGGTGATGGGGCGGCACGCGGGCTGGATCGCGACCTTCTCCGGCATCGCCGGCGGTGCCGACCAGATCCTCATCCCCGAGGTTCCCTTCGACTTCGACGAGGTCTGCGACAGCCTCCGGGGCCGGTTCAACCGCGGAAAAAAGTTCTCGATCGTCGTCGTGGCCGAAGGGGCCAGGCCGAAGGAGATGAGCGAGGCCGTGACCTCATCGCAGAGGGTCGACGAGTTCGGCCACGAGCAACTCGGGGGAATCGGCCAGCTTCTCGGCAGGGAACTCGAGCGGCGGCTCGGCGTAGAGACGCGGGTGACCGTCCTCGGGCACGTGCAGCGGGGCGGCTCTCCGACGGCACACGACCGTGTCCTCGCCTCGCGGTTCGGCGTCACGGCGATCGAGCAGATCGCCGGGGGGAACTTCGGCGTCATGGTGGCCCAGCAGGGGGACCGGATCGTGCCCGTGCCGCTCGCCGATGTCTGCCGCCTGAAGACGGTCGATATGGACCTCTTCACCATGGCGAAGATCTTCTTCTGATCCTCGCCCTTCATGTCCCGGCAATGAGGGAGGTTAGCACTTCCGGGCACGACCGGAACTCTTAGCCCGCAACCTCCCCGGTAGAGCAATCCTGACAGGGACAAGAGGGTCGAGTACCGGGAGGGGATCCGCAGTCATGAACGCAACCTGCGAACATCGAAACGACACATTCTTGTTCCCATCCGTTGATGCAATCGATGATTACCACGATCGACGCATAGTGATAGTAAAGAGGAGGTTGATTATCGTGAAGGAAAAGGATAAGGAGCAGATCTTCGTGCCCTGCGACGTCCCGTCGAAGGCTCGCGAGACTTACATCGAGAACTACCGGCTGATCACCCACGACAGCGGACGACTGATGCTCTTTGCCGGCGACCAGAAAGTGGAGCACCTCAACGACGACTTCTACGGCGAGGGGATCCACGAGGACGACGCCGATCCCGAGCATCTCTTCAGGATCGCGGACCAGGCCCGGATCGGGGTCTTCGCGACCCAGCTCGGCCTCATCGCCCGGTACGGCATGGACTACCCGAAGGTTCCGTACCTGGTCAAACTCAACTCCAAGACGCACCTCGTCAAGACAGCCCAGCAGGACCCGTTCTCGGGCGCCCTCTGGACGGTCAAGCAGGTGGCGAAGGTCCGCGATCGCTCCGGCCTGAAGATCGCGGCCGTCGGGTACACCATCTACCTCGGCTCGACCTTCGAGCCGCAGATGCTCCGCGAGGCGGCCGAGGCGATCTTCGAGGCCCACAACGAGGGGCTCCTGGTCGTGCTCTGGATCTACCCGCGGGGCGCCGCGGTGAAGGACGAGAAGGACCCGCACCTGATCGCCGGAGCGGCCGGCGTTGCCGCGACCCTCGGCGCGGACTTCGTCAAGGTGAACGCGCCCAAGAAAGAGGGAGAGAACCCGGCCCTCCTCCTCTGCGAGGCGACGAAGGCCGCGGGCCGGACCAAGGTCGTCTGCGCCGGCGGCTCGTCCACGGACGAGCGGAAGTTCCTCGAGGGGCTCTACGACCAGATCAACATCGGGTGCGCCTCGGGCAACGCGACCGGCCGGAACATCCACCAGAAGTCGCTTCCGGCCGCGGTCGCCATGTGCAACGCGATCTACGCGATCACGGTCGAGGGGAAGACCGTCGAGGAGGCGGCCGCCCTCCTCGCGGCCCCCTCCACGTGAGGCCGACATGGTCACGCTCCGCGAGTACCTCGACGGTACGGCCGCCTCGGAAGACATCAAGGACCTCATCGATCTGATCGCCGACCAGGCCGTGCCGATCCGGGCCGCGTTCATCACGAACCAGGCCTACGTCGGAACCGAGAACGTCTCGGGCGAGGAGCAGGCCGCCATGGACATCTGGGCCGACCGACACCTGACCAGGGTTATCGGGGCGTCGGGGCTCGTGGCAGAGCTCGCCTCGGAGGAGCAGGAGGAGATCGTCCGGTTCCCGAACGCGCGCGGCACGCTCGGCATCGTCATGGACCCGCTCGACGGCTCCTCGCTTGTCAAGGTCAACCTGGCCGTCGGCACTATCGTCGGCGTCTTCGACGGCTCCGTTCTTCAGCCCGGCGAGCGGCTGAAGGCCGCGTTCTACATACTCTACGGCCCCATGACCACGCTGACGCTCTCCGTCGGCGAGGGCGTCCAGGTCTTCGCGCTGGCCGACGACGGCCAGTACCGCATGCTCCACGAGAACGTCCGGATGCCCGAGGGGAAGCTCTACGGTTCGGGCGGCGGGAAGCCCACCTGGACCGATGCCCACTGCCGGTTTATCGAGAGTATCGAGCAGGACGGCGGCAAGCTCCGGTACTCCGGCGCGTTCGTCGCCGACTTCCACCAGATCCTCACCTACGGCGGGGTCTATTGCTATCCCTGCGTGCCGGGAAAGGAAGGGAAGCTCCGCCTCCTCTTCGAGGCGAACCCCATGGGGTTCCTCGCACACGAGGCGGGCGGCGTCTGCACGGACGGCGAGCGGCTCCTCCTCGAAGTCCAGCCCGAGCGCGTCCACCAGAAGGTCCCCATCTACATCGGCAGTAAGTCGATCATCTGTCGGGTGACGTCGTGCTGCCGGTAAGGCGCGCGTGAGCCGGCCCGGCGGCCCAATTCTATTTTCCCCGGACCGCGGGGAAACGGTGAAGACCCGCCATGCGGAAACTACTCCTCCGTGAGGGGATGAAGACCACCATTTCCGTTATCGGGGCCGGCGTCGGGTCCTTCCCGGGCCCCTCGCGTGCCCACCCGCGCCTGCTCGAGGAGGCGGCGAAGCGCCTGAAGGAGCAGGAAGGCGGGCTGCTCATCGACTCGTTCGTCGCCCGCTGCGGCGCCGGGCTCGAGCTCGTGATGACCCACGCGCGTGGCGTCGGCGACGAGGAAGTACGCAGCCTGGCAGGCAACGTCCTCCACTCCTGCGCGGAGATCGCAACGGGGTTGAAGCTCCACGGCGTGGATCGGGACTTTTCTCTGGACGCCGTCCAGGGGGCAGCCGAGATGGAGTTCGAAGAGCGGGAGTCGGAGCCCGTGCTTTTGTTCATGGTCGCCCCGGCCCGGGCGGGCGCCTGGAACTTCCACCTCTTCCGAACCTTCGCCGACCCCTTCACCACGCCCGGGCTTGTTCGCGAGCCGGCCATGCGCGACGGGTTCGTCTTCGAGGTCCACGACCTTATCGCGTGCCGGAAGGCCTTTTTCCGGACGCCGAACGAGTCGTACGACCTGCTCGCCTGCCTCGGCGCGTCGTCGCGGTACGTCGTCCGGCACGTCTTCTCGAAGGAGGGCGCGATCGCTGCCTCGACCTCGATCCCGCGCCCGGACAGATCCGGACGCATGCATGCCGGTGCGAGTGCCCCGGTCATGATCGTCCGATCGGAGTCGGGGTTTCCCGCCGTCGGCGAGTGCCTGACCCCGTTCACGACACCGTTCCTTATCGCCAGCGGGCTGCGGAGTGGCCGTCATGCTCCGCTGATGCCCGTCGCCGTCTGCGATGCGGGCTGCACCGTCGGCGACGGCCCCCCGCGCGCGACCTGCCTCGGGTTCCAGGTCTCCGAGGGAAAGCTGATCGGCCCCGCGGACATGTTCGACGACCCGGGCTTCGACCTCGTCCGGAGCAGGTGCATCGAGCTCGCTGACATGCTCGGGGCCCACGGACCGTTCGAGCCGCACCGGCTCTCGCTCCCGGAGACGGAATACACGACTCTACCCGGGGTCGAGACGCAGTTGAGGGACCGGTGGGGACCGCTCGAATAACCTCCTCTTTTTCACCGAACGCCTTATCTCGGTAAGCGCCCTTCCCGTCACCGGGATGAGCCGATGGCAACCGTCACTCAGTACAGCGCGGTCAACCTGATCGCGGACGCGAAGGTCGATCCCGACCGGTGGAGTCGGGTCCCGGACGAGGCGACGATCGACAGAGCGGTCGGGGCGATCGAAGCGCGGAACGTGCGCGTGGTCCGGACCGCGACAGCGGACGGAGCACGACAGACCCTGCTCGACCTGATCCCCGAAGGGGCCGAGGTGATGAACGGCTCGTCGACGACGCTGAACGAGATCGGCTACGAGCAGCTCCTCAAGGAGAACCCGAAAGGGTGGCGCGACTACCACGCAGTGATCACGGCCGAGAACGACGATCAGAAGCGGGAAGCGCTTCGGCGGAGAGGCGTGGCCGCCGACTGGTTCCTCTCGGGCGTCCAGGCGATCGCCGCAACGGGTGAGCTCGTCGGGTGCGACAAGACCGGGAGCCGGGTCGGGGCCTGGCCCTATTCGGCCGGGCACCTGGTCCTGGTCTCGGGGGTGAACAAGATCGCCCCGACCCTCGACGACGCTCTGGCCCGGTGCTGGGAGTATGCCCTGCCCGTGGAGCAGCAACGGGCAAAGCGGGTCTACGGGATGTCGAGCGAGATCGGGAATATCGTGATTCTGGAGGAGGAGATGGCCAGGGATCGGGTCACGCTGATCCTGATAGGAGAGAGTCTCGGGTATTGACTCGGACTGCGAACTCCTCGATCAGCCGCCGCGCGATCGAGCCGGCTGCCGGGAGCGTCGGCAGCGCGTCGGCTTCGAACCAGCCCGCGTCCTCGACCTCGATACCGTCTGCCCGGACCTCGCCGCCCGCGTACGTCGCGGAGAAGCCGAGCATCAGCGAGTGCGGGAACGGCCAGGGCTGCGAGCCCGCGTACCGGAGATCGGTCGCCGCCACGCCGCACTCCTCGGCGAGCTCGCGCTCAGCCGCGTGCTCGGCCGTCTCCCCGGGTTCGACGAAGCCCGCGATGGCCGAGTAGACGCCGGAGGGAAAGCGCGGCGAGCGCGCGAGCAGGCACGATGTACCCCGTTCGACCAGTACGATCACGGCCGGCGAGAGTCGCGGGTAGACCGTTGCGCCGCAGCCGGTACAGATCCGGGCGTGCTCGACCGGGCTTGGGGCGGCGGGCCTCCCGCACCGGCCGCAGAACCGGTGGTCCCGGTCGAAGGACGCGAGCTGGGCCGCACGGGAGGCCCAGCCCAGCTCCTCGTCTCCGACCATCCCGGAGAGGTCGCGGAGCCCGACCGGCTCGAGCGTGCCGGGGGGAGCGTCGCCGGGCGCGAGGAGCACGGCCGAGACCGACGCGTCCCCCGAGCACCCGAGAGGGAGTATCGGGGCGCCGCAGGGCGGCGGCTCCGCACTCAGGACGCGCATCGCCGTCCGGTCGAGGAGAACGCGGTCTTCCTGCAGGTAGACGTAGCGGGAGTCAGGCCCGGGCGGCCCGGGCCTGAAGCCGAAGTCGAGTGCGTCGAGCGAGAACGGCGTCCTAGATCTCGACGACGTCGTCTGCGGCCCTCCCGACATTCCGGCGCTCGGGGAAGAGGTCGTCGATCGCGTCAAGCACGCTCGCGACCTTCGGATTCTCGAAGAGCCGGCGGAACGCCTCGAGCTCGTGGCCGCTCATGATCATGAGCCCCTTGCGCTTGATGGGCAGGCCGCTCTCGCCGATCGGGTTCAGCTCGAGCGCCAGCGAGGCGGGGCGATTGCGGGTCTTCGGAAGCTTGATCAGGTACACACCGGGTACGGTGGTATTCTTCCGCTCCCAGTCCTCTCCGGTCTCGAGAAAGGTTCTCAGGCTCTCATTGATCTCCATGGCCGTGTGATGGTACCTCATCCTACAAGGGTTTTTGTACCGCCCCCGCGATTCGATACAGACTTATCGGCGGAGCGTTATTGTACAGAGACAATGGATACGCGTCTCCTGGACCTCGTGATCGGGGTCATCGCCCTGCTCGTCATGATCGTGCTGATCGTCGGCCTGCCGCTCGTCCTTCCGCCGGGACCGGCATACCTGCTCGCCATCGTGATCTTCCTGGTCCTGATGAGCGTCGCCGGGTACGTGATCAACGAGAAGATCCGCTAAGCGTCTCGGCGGACGGCGGACTTCCCTTCTTCTTCCGGTAGTACCCGAGCGGCCCGCCGATTCTCTCGCAGAGAGCGTCGCGGCGGACGCAGAGCCCGTTCGTCTCCATGGTCGCGCAGGACGGCGGAGTGTACTCGGTCCCCGAGCGGCCGGAGATGTGCTCGACCTGATAGAGGGTCTTCTGGATGTCGAAATCGGGAGCGCGCTGGTAGACTTCAACAATCTGCGTGATGTCGAGCCCGATCGTGTGCAGAAACGCGGTCAGCGCGAATCGGCCCATGTGCGTCAGGTTCGCGCCGCCCGCGAGCGCCATGACCAGCGCGGCCATGCAGGGCGGGTACCGCGATTCGTCGATCGGCCCGAGGTTCCGGAGCATCTGCCCCTGGTGAACCGCGGTCAGCCGCTCGATCGCTGGCGCGAGAAGTGCGCAGACCTCCGCCGGCACTTTCGGCAGCCCGCGGGCGCGGATCACGACACGGATCCGCTCCCGGAGCAGGACTTCGAACTCTGTCGCGTAAACCCGGACGAGCCCGCCCGAGACCTCGCGGTTGACTAACCGCCAGAGTGGCTCGCGAAGGCCGGCCACCATCTCGATATATTGAGCGAGGGGGACAAGGACGGTGTCGCCATCGAGTTGAAGGCCGAGCTGGGTGGCCACCGCATCGCGTTTATCCGCATCGGCTTCCGCCGTCTCATCTGATTCGTCGTTCATCAGGAAAAATGATGAGCGACGGGCTTCGTAGGTTATCAGCCGCTCGATCACAGTACGGTCGTTGATACACGACGCAATAAGCCGTGCCATCCCGTACGCATAGAGCAAATCGAGCGCATTCACATTCTGCGAACGGGACGTGCGAAAATGGTCTTCAAGTTCGCGTTGCGGAATCGTGATCGCGGCCTCAAGCCGATCGGCAGCAAGGTTGATGATCCGGCGGCCCGAATCACTCGCGAGAAAAGACTCGAGGCGGTTCAGCTCCGACCCGGCGATCTTCGCCTGGGCCTCCTGCAAAAACGGGTACCTGGCCAGGTCCTTCTCGTCGAACACCGGCCGCATCCAGTCTCCGGGACTCAGTCGGCCTCTATCCGCGGAGCAAGCAGGTAGATCACACGAGCCTTGCCGCCCGCGATCTCGAACGTGAACCGGACCGGGTGGTCAATACCGATCCCGATCTCGATCTGGCTCGCGCGGCTCATGGTCTTCGCCATGTCCTTGAGGTAGTCGAGACTGAAGAGCGAGCGCGCCTTCACGTCCGCCAGCGACTGCACATCGTCAGGGCCGAGCTCGAGCCGGATGTTGTCCGTGTCGCCCTCGGCCTCCATGAAGAAGACCCGGGCCTCGGGATCGATCCCGAGCGCGATCTTGTCCGAGACGACCGCGGCGGCCTTGATCGCGTTCGTGAGCTTCGCCCCCTCGAGGACGACCGTGCCCGGCAGCTCCAGGGTCGGCGCGTTGGGATCCTTGCGGATCGTGTTCGGATCGAGGAGGGTCAGCGAATACTGATAGCTCTGGAACGCCAGGTTCAGGCGCTGCGACCCCTCGGGGATCGAGAGCATGAGCCGTTCGCCGCGGTTCACCATCCCGATGATGTTCTTCAACTTGGTCACGTCGATCCCGAGCGCCGACTCCGAGGCCTCGAAGACCTCGAAGGCGTCCGGCCCGAGCTCGAGCGAGACCATCGCGACGTTCGCGGTATCGACCGCCCTCGTCCTCATTCCCTCGCTGTCGACATGGAGGCGGCACTCGCTCACGAGAGCGGCGATGGCGTCGACCGCCTCCCTGAAGACATCTGCGTCGATGGTGGCGCGTAACATGGATACCCCTGACACTCTCTATTATAAACTGACTAGTCATAGTTTTAATGATATCGCACCGGAGCGGGAACCGCAAGGTTGATACGCTCCGGTTTCCGTGAACGCGTCACGGGAAAGGCACCAATCGGGAGCAGACGTAAACATGGGATCGCAGTGGGGACAGGACAGGGAATATCGCAGGGCCATGCGCGAGGGCTATCGCTCTCGGGCCGCATACAAGCTGCTCGAGGTTCAGCAGCACGCCGGTGTGATCCGGCAGGACGACAACGTGGTCGACCTGGGGGCCGCGCCGGGGTCCTGGCTCCAGGTGATCCGCACGCTCACCGAGGGGCGCGTTCTCGGTGTCGACCTGAACCCGATCGCGCCGATCGATGGGGTAGAGACGGTCGTCGGGGACCTCGCCGACCCCGCGCTTCAGGCGCGCGTGAAGGAGGCGCTCGGGGTCGTGAACGTGGTCGTCGCGGACGCCTCGCCGAAGCTCTCGGGCCAGCGCTCGTACGACCAGGCCCGCGCGATCGAGCTCGGCGAGCAGGCGCTGGCATTCGCCTGCGCAGTCCTGAAACCGGGCGGCAACTTCGTCGTCAAGTCGTTCCAGGGGGAGGACTTCGCCGAGTTCCTGGCAAAGGTCAGGGTTGCGTTCCGCTCGGGCCGGACGTATCAGGCGAAGGCGAGCCGGAAGGGGTCGCGCGAGATCTACATCATCGGCAAGAACTTCATCGGGTGTGACGCCGGTGCTGACTGATCCGTCCGGCCGAACCGTCACGAACATCCGGATCAGCCTGACGCAGGCCTGCAACCTCAACTGTATCTACTGCCACGCCGAGGGCGAGAAGAATCCCGAGCAGGAGCTCTCGGCCGAGCAGATCGCTGAGATCCTCCGCGTGGCCCAGTCCTTCGGCATCCGGTCGGTCAAGTTCACGGGCGGCGAGCCGCTGATGCGCCCCGACCTCGCGCAGATCATCGCGTCCGTCCCACCCGGGATGGAGACCTCCCTGACCACGAACGCGACCCTGCTCGCAGAGAGGGCACAGGAGCTGAAGGACGCCGGACTCACCCGAGTCAATGTCTCGCTCGACACGATGGACCCCGAGCGATATAAGCAGATCGCGGGAAAGCCCATGCTCGGCGAGGCCCTGGCCGGGATCGACGCGGCCCTGAAGGCGGGTCTGACCCCGGTCAAGATCAACATGGTCGTGCTCTCCGGCATTAACGAGGACGAGGTCGATACCTTCATCGATTTCGTGCGGGACAACCCCAACCTGGTGCTGCAGTTGATCGAACTGATGGACTTCCGCGACTGCGACCACCACGGCGACGTGAAAGGGATCGAGGACCGGATCGCGGCCATGGCCGACCGCGTCGAGACGCGGCGAATGCACCACCGGAAGAAGTACTTCGTTCGGGGGGCGGAGGTCGAGGTCGTCCGGCCGCTCCACAACACCGAGTTCTGCGCCTACTGCAACCGGCTCCGCCTCACCTCCGACGGGAAGCTCAAGCCCTGCCTGCTCCGCTCGGACAACCTGGTCGACGTCCGCGGGCTGCATGGCATCGCGCTCGAGGACGCGTTCCGCGAGGCCGTGAAGCGACGGTCTCCGTACTTCGCCTGAGATGTGCGGGATCGCGGGGGTCGTGGAGATCGGCGGCGGTGCCGCGGACGCGGCCCTCATCGAGCGAATGAGTAGCCTCCTCGCGCACCGCGGACCCGATGCCAGCGGGACTGTCGTGGAGGGGTCGGTCGGGTTCGCCCACCGGCGGCTCGCGATCATCGACCTCTCGGACGAGGGGTGCCAGCCGATGACGAGCGCGGACGGCGCGTTCACGCTCGTCTTCAACGGCGAGATCTTCAACTATCTCGAGCTCCGCGAAGAGCTCCGGGACGCAGGGTACGCGTTCCGAACGGAGACAGACACCGAGGTGGTGCTCGCCGCGTACGCCGCGTGGGGGCGCGACTGCCTCGCCCGCTTCAATGGGATGTGGGCCTTCGCCCTCCTCGACCGACGGCGCCGCGAGGTCTTCCTCGCCCGGGACAGGCTCGGGGTCAAGCCGCTCTACTACGCTCGGATCGAGGACCGTCTCCTCTTCGCCTCGGAGTGCAAGGCCCTGCTCGCCGACCCCGCCGTTGCGCGGGCTCCGTGCGAACCCGCGCTCGCCACGTTCCTCGCCTGGGGCGTTCTCGATCACTCGCCGCTCACTATGTTCGAGGGGGTGCTCCAACTCTCGCCCGGCCACTGGATGGCCATCGGGGAGGGCGGAGTCGAGGGACCGATCCGCTGGTGGGACCTCGCCGTGAACCCCGCAGTCGAGTCCCCGCCCGCGCTCGCGGCCGACGCCCCGGCACGCCTGCTCGCGCTCATGACGGACGCGGTCCGCCTCCGGCTTCGCGCCGACGTCCCGGTCGGGACCTGCCTTTCGGGCGGAATGGACTCCTCGACCATCGTCGCTCTGATCGCGCGCCTGCTCGCGACCGAGCACCCGGGCTCGATCGGCGAGCGACAGCAGACCTTCTCGGCCGTTTACGCCGACCGTCGGTTCGACGAGCGGCCATTCATGGAGGTGGCCGCAGGGGCGGCCGGGGTGGCAGGCGCGTACGTCGAGCCCTCGCCGGACTGGCTGCGCGCTGATCTCCTGGACCTGGTCTGGGCCCAGGACGAGCCGTTCGGCTCGCTCTCGATCTACGCGCAGTACTGCGTGATGCGCCTCGCGGCCGGATCGGTCACGGTCGTGCTCGACGGCCAGGGCGCGGATGAGCAGCTCGCCGGGTACATT
The DNA here is from genome assembly GCA_013331215.1 of Methanoregulaceae archaeon. Classification (GTDB taxonomy): domain Archaea; phylum Halobacteriota; class Methanomicrobia; order Methanomicrobiales; family Methanospirillaceae; genus UBA288; species UBA288 sp11384u. Next base: position 2,362 of record DUGU01000223.1, on the reverse strand, counting down.
GCGTACCAGGGGACATACCTCTCGACACTTGCCCGCCGCGGCCGGTTCGGGCGACTGCTTGAGGAGGCGTTCGGGACGCTCCGGCATCACCGGAGCTTCTTCGCGGACGCCGCGCGGCAGCTCGTGGTCCGGCGGGGCCGGCGCGGGCTCCTCCGCGTCGATGCCCCGCCTGTGCACCGCTACTCCGGCGACCTCGACCACGTCCTTCGGCAGGAGACGGTCGTGACCAACCTGCCCGCGCTCCTCCACTACGAGGACCGGAATTCGATGCACTTCTCCATTGAGGCCCGAGTCCCGTTCCTCGACTACCGTGTCGTCGAGTACCTGGCGTCCCTCCCCCTCGATCAGAAGCTCCGCCGTGGAGTCACGAAGCGGGTGCTCCGGCGCGCGATCAAAGGACTCGTTCCCGAGGCGATCCGCTGCCGGATGGACAAGATGGGCTTCGTCACGCCCGAGGAGGTCTGGATGGGGCGCGAACTCGCGCCCTTGGTCGAGGAGGTCTTCGCTTCGGAATCGTTCCGCTCCCGCCCGTACTGGAATGCGGAAGCGGTACGATCCGACTTCGAGCAGTACCGCGCCGGCTGTGCCCGCTACTCGCACGAGGTCTTCCGAATCTTCGTGACCGAGCTCTGGCTCCGCCTCTTCTTCGACGAACGAGAAAAGACGCTTCTAGAACGGTCTGAAGGCAAAGACAAGGGGAGGGCTGTGTAACACACAGCGGACGCCGATGCATCCTACACGCTCATCGCGAGGATCGCGTAGCCGCCATCCGCGGTCTGGATCACCCGTTTAACTTCCTGGATGGAGCCTATCGACAACGGACGGTCCCAGACGAGAGTTCCCGCCGCGTCGAACCGGAGAGCGTGAAAGCCGGTGTATCCGTTCGGGCCGAGGAAGACTACCGAATCGTAGCCGCTCACTCCATTCCCAACGGGAACGCCCACGGAGATGTATCCGCCGTCGCTCGTCCCGTTGAAGACGCGGCTGGCATTCAGGGTCAGTCCCGCGATCACTCGTCCTGCCGGATCGAGGAGGGCCGAGGTGACACCGAACGCTGGATGGGGGAGTGCGGCGCTCTTCGTACTGGCGATCACCTCGAGCCCGTCGGACAGAGCCCGCATCTGAATGCTCCCGTGATACTCGACCTGACCGAGCGGGATCAGGGCTCCAGCCACTCCGTCTCTATCGGTGTGCAGCATCCCAAGATCGATGGTATAATCCCTGCCGGTGTCGGGACCCGGCCCGGCGAGCAGCAGGGTGCCGTCTACCGGGTCTTCGAACGCGGACCAGACCGCAGTGATCCCCGTTTCGTACGTCCGCTGCCATGCCAATGTTCCAGCCGGCGAATACCGCACCGCCTGAGATCTCATCTCCATCGTACTGGGTCTATACGATGGGATGGCAACCGCGGGCAGCGTGGTGGGACGGCTGCCCGCTCCGCGGGGGAGAGTCGTGATGCCGGCATCGAGCGGTGCGGCATCCACCAGGGAGGCGGTCGAACCTCCCGACGTGGCCGTGGTGATCACGGGCTGCGGGACGGTCTGCTCGCCTGTCACCGAGGAGTCGTTCGTCGCCCAGACCTGGACGGCGGAGTCTCCGCCGACGAGATAACCTCCGTCTCGGAGCTTGATCAGCGAGGACGCCTCCCACATAGCGGTGGTACAGGTCCATAGAGCCGCTCCTGAGCGTTCGAATCGCGTCAGCTCGCCATTCTGCAGCAAGGTAGTATAACCACCGTCCAGATCGGCAACGACCGCGCGAGGTGGAAACCCGCCCGCGCTCGTCCTGTCCGCGATCACCTTTCCATCCGGTGAGAGACGGATCACCCGTGGAGATCCGGGCGACCTCCAGCTCGTGCCGTTCTGTCCGACGACGACGAACTCACCGTCCGCCAGCTCGGCCATATCCTGGCCGGCATCGTATGGAGCCCTGTCGATCGTGCGAGTCCATTCCTGCATTCCGTCGCCGTCGAGTTTGAGAACGACGATATCCCGTGCCGTGGAGTAGCCGAAGCCCATGCATCCCGCCGATGCGGCGAGCAGCAGCACCAGCACTGCTAGGATTCCCATACTCCGGATCCGCGAGGCTGTGATCATCGCCTCAACCCTTCCGGTTCTGGTACCCCTGTCATTGTTGCCCGACGATCACCGAACGAATCGGTAACGGTATATCCGGCCCGCCCGTCCTTAATGCTGCCCGCGTTCCGGCTCCTGGTTCCGCGAGCCCCCTGCCTTCCGCTGGCAGGTCGCTGACTCGCCGTTCCCGCATGATAGTATAATAAAAACGGCATCCGTAAATACTCAATCCGAGCATCTTCCACGTATGAGATTGCGTTCGACGATGCTGTTGATCGGATTGATCG
>DUGU01000086.1 GCA_013331215.1 Methanoregulaceae archaeon | reverse complement strand
TCATTCTCCGACGATGCTCGTGTTATTGGGCCCAATGAAAAGCAGAAACCGCCGCAACTGCTGATCGTCGACGGTCAGCAACGGCTGACGTCTCTTTATGCGGTTGTCAAGCGAACTCCGGTCGTTAGGGACAACTACGAAAGCGAGCTCATTAAAATTGCATTCAGTCCCATTCAGGAGAAGTTTGAGGTAACCGATGCCGCCATCCTCAGAGACAAGTCCTACATTCCGGACATGTCCATCCTTTGGAGCCACGAGACGAATATATTCACGGTAAGCAAGGATTATATCGATAATCTGAAGAGCACGAGAGAGCTGACTCCTGACGAAGAATTAGCAATTCAGAACGCGATCCTCAAACTCCATAGCCTTCTCAACTATCCCCTCACCGCGCTCGAACTCTCGGCAGGCATCAGTGAAGAGGACGTGGCGGACGTCTTTGTCAGGATCAACAGCAAAGGCACCCCCCTGAAACAGTCAGACTTTATTCTGACGCTGATGTCGGTGTTCTGGGATGAGGGGCGATCGCAGCTCGAACGCTTCTGCCGTGACGCACGCACGCCATCCCTTGCCAGTCCGACCCCCTTCAATTATTTCATTCAGCCGGACCCGAGCCAGCTGCTCAGGGTCAGCGTGGGCCTCGGATTCAAGCGAGCGCGGCTGCAACATGTCTACTCTCTACTCAGGGGGAAGGATCTGGAGACCGAGAAGTTCAGCGATGAACGACGGATCGCGCAGTTCGAGGTGCTCAAATCCTCTCAGGACCGGGTTGTTAACGTACAATACTGGCACGACTTCATGCACTGCGTCCATATGGCCGGTTTCCGGAGCAGCGGTATGATCAGCTCCAAGAACAACCTGCTGTTCTCCTACATCCTCTACTTGATGGGGCGGACGGAATACGGGGTCGAGGAGTTCCGGCTGCGCAGAGTCATCGCCCGGTGGTTCTTTATGTCCAGTCTGACCGGACGGTACACCGGGTCCCCCGAAACCGCGATGGAGTTCGACCTGGCCCGTTTCCGTGATGTGAGGGATCCTGACGGATTCATACAGACACTCGAAACCACCTGCGACCTCGCAATGAGGGACGACTTCTGGGAGACGATCTTGCCGAACGATCTCGCCACCTCGTCTCCAAAAAGTCCGTCGTTATTTGCATACAATGCCGCCCTGGTTCTCCTCGACGCCAAGGCGTTGTTCTCCTCGCAGAAAGTTACCGATCTGCTGAATCCGGTATTACACGCACCGCACTCTGCTGTTGAGCGGCATCATCTCTTCCCCAAGAACTATCTCGCGACGCTCGGTATCACCGAGCAACAAAAAACAAACCAGATTGCCAACTATGCACTCGTCGAATGGGGTGATAACGTGAAGATCGCCGACCAGTCGCCGGTGGACTACGTGCTGGCACTAAAAGCTCGATTCGGAAGCGACGAGCTTGCGAAGATGTCCCTTTGGCATGCCCTTCCGGAGAGCTGGGAACGGATGGAGTACGGCCAATTTTTAGAGGAGCGGCGTACCCGAATCGCGCAGGTGATCCGGGAAGGATACCGTACGCTCACAACGGGGCATGAAGAGAAACCCTTCGATCTGTCGCTGTCGATCGATCAAATTGTGCAGATCGGCGAATCGAACACCGTCGAGTTTAAGTCTACACTCCGGTTGAACCTGCACACCGGCAACAAGGATCCGAAGATGGAACATGCGGTGCTGAAGACGATCGCCGGTTTTCTCAACACTCATGGCGGAATTCTGACAATCGGTGTATCCGATGACGGCACGGCGCTGGGCATCGATCAGGATGGATTTGAGAATGAGGACAGGATGAGCCTGCACCTCGTGAACTTGATCAAGGACCGGATGGGGCCGACGGTCCTCCAGTTCATCCACATGCGTTTCGAGGACTATGACGGGCATCGGGTGATGGTCAATGAGTGTTCGAGCGCGAAGGCGCCGGTCTTTATGAAAGACGGGAATATCGAGCGGTTTTACATCAGGACAGGGCCGTCGACGACGGAGCTCAGTGCGAGCCAGATTCAGGACTTCATCAAGCAGCGGTTCAAGTAATGGATCAGAAAAGATCTTCCGCCTAGATACATGGGTTGAGGTCGACCCCGTCACTCACGGGCCCGGCCGGCCTCGAGCAGCAGGTACAGAAACCCGACCCGCTCGCCCCGGCCGCCCGGTTCTGCTCGACCCGCGGCCAAGCCCTCCCGATGCCGCGGAGAAACTCGAAGGAGCGACAGGTGTGCCGTGGCAGAACCCTGACATGCTCATCGGGCCGGCGGAGGAGATTCGCCGGTGCAGGGGGGCAGCAGCCCCTCCGGCCGCAGAGACCGCCCGGCAGCCCGCATGACTGCGGCGAGCCGAGCCGTGGACTCCCCTTTCACCGCGCTGATGGTGAAGAGGTCTCTGGCCCCGTCTCAGTAATAATCCCGCGCGGATGTACTCGTGTAAAGGCTCGCCGCGTCGCCGCTCGCCTTCACGGCATCGCGCACGGCCTGCCTGGTCAGGTCGAGCACTTTCAGCGTCCCATCCACCTCGGCGATCGCATCGATGCGCCCGAAGTCCGATCCGTACGTCTCCGCAAATCTCGCGAGGCCCCTGAGCTTCGGGAGCGCATCGGCGAACTGGTATCCGTGGGGGTCCACGATATCGGCTACCACCGTCCCGTCGCCCTTCTTTCTGAAGAAGATGAAGTCCGGGCAGAGGGAACGATGATCGCCCCTCCCGTCCTGGTAGGCCACCACGAGCGAGTCCTTGCCTGCCCGGCCCGGATTGCGGTACCAGGCGAGGAAGTCCGGCCGAGTCGTCTCCGTTTCGAGCACACGGCTCTCCCAGTCGTTCAGGCTGACGGGGAACGCGCCGTCGGCGTCGGCGAGAAGGTGCAGGGCGCAGGTCGGCAGGAGCGTCTCGTTGCCCTGCGCGTCGCGCATCCGGGTCTCTTCCTGGCGGACTCTCGGCTCGGTCAGATAGATTCGCTGTGGCTCTGTCGACATGGCCTCGAGCTCATCGTAGACCGCCTGCCTGCCGTCGGGGAGGCTCATGCGCTCCACGCGCGTCCGGGCGAACCAGTCCGCAGCCAGCCTGACGGCCTCGTCCTCGACGGCCTGTACGATCTCGGGGACGAGGGCCAGGGAGGCGATCCGGACATGCGCGTCGATCATGGCGTCGTCATCCCAATCCAGGCCTGCCAGGTGCTCGGTGTAGGTGCGGGCCAAATCGTTCGAGAAGGCGAGGCGGGCGGCCCGGTACGCATCCTCGATCATCCGGCTGTCCGCGGCCTCGGTGAATGTCCCGTACGAGATGATGCCGCCCATCGGGGCTCGTATCTCCTGACCGTTGGCCGTTCGGATGTTCTCGATCGCCTGGTCGATCCGGGCCCTGTACTGGACGGTCTGCCCGTCGAGAATAGCGTGCAGCCGTTCATGGGCGAGAATCCCGGCCCCGTCCACGAGCCCGTCGTCGGAGAGCGCCTGGGCCAGGGCGGTCAGCCGCGGGATGGGCCGGGCGAGCTTCCTGGGGAGCGTCTCGGACGGCAGCTCCAGGTACCGTTTCCAGACCGATTCCGGCACGGCGGGGTTGGGCGTCATCTCGATGGGATTGAAGAGGACGCGGCGCCCTTCGCCGCCACCCGAGCCGGTCACGTTCTCTTCATCGTCCCGGTCCCTGCTGCCCGTCGTCAGCCTGGTGACGACCGCGGTGGCCGTCGCCCGGTTGAAATACGGCAGGAGGCAGTTCACACTGTTGAGTACATCATCGCCGGAGATCCGGCGGGCCAGCGGGCTGCGGACCATCCGGCCGAGGAGCTGGGTGATGGAGGTCGCGTCCACCGCAGGTCGGAAGGAGACCAGGACCTCGGCCCTCGGGCAGTCCCAGCCGGTCGAGATCGCGGTCTTGGCGAAGAGGACGCGGACGTGGCGAGCATCCTGCACGCGCTCCGGCTCGATGTACTCGATCGTCGTCCGTCCGATCTGCAGGGTCTCGTGCTCGCCGAAGACGTTGGCGAAGGCGCCCACGTCCAGGTCGGGCCATGCGCTGTAGATCGTCTCCAGGTACTCGGCAAGCATCTGGCCGGAGGCCCGGTCGGGAACCTGGACCACGAGGAGCGGCACGACGGGCTCGGCGTCCCCCTGTGCCCGTGCGTACTCGTCCCATGCTGCGGTGGAGGCCACCACCTTCTGGACCGCGCGTCTGAGGAGGACCGTGTCGAACCGGCCCGACTCGTCGGGAATATCGAGCACGATGGTGTCCTTGAGGAGCCCGGATGCCTGGACGCGGGCCGAGTCCACGTCGACGGGCGGGAGGGCCACGCGGCCGGTCATGCCGCGCATGGCCCTCTCGAAGCGCTCCACGGTGGCGCTGATGCCCCAGACGATGGGGAGCGGCGGGACGATGCCCTGGCCGTTGATGAGCCGCTGCACGATGGTCGTGTGGTCGTTGCTCGCCGGCCCCATGCCCCGGTGCGCCTCGTCGAGGACGAAGTAGAACGTGAGGTCTTCGTCCTGGATCGTGGTGGTGATCGTGTCCCAGATCGAGGATTGCAGATCGTCGGGGCGGGCATCGACCAGCAGCGTCTGCTCGTCGTCGATCGCGGCCCCCCGGACGAGCCGCGAGGTCCTCGAGAATTTCTGCGTGTTCAGGAAGTAGACCGTCCGGGGTTCGAACTTCGGCCTGCTGAACGTGGACGGCACGGGGACCAGCCGCCCGTCGAGCTGGTCCGACGCGGCCTGGAGACGGGCCCGCGATTGGTCGTTGAGCGAGGGGGCGTCGGAGAACCAGACGACCACGGCGCCGGGGTCGGGCTCGAATCCGAACTCGTCGGACCCGAAGAAGAGGGCTTCGATCACGGCGGCGGCGATCACGGTCTTGCCCGCGCCGGTCGTAGCCGAGAGGGAGAACTGCGACCGGTCGCCCTCCTGCCGATAATAGCGGCGGGCTTTGCGCAGGTTGTCGAGAACCCCGCGGACCGCATCCGTCTGGTAGTCCTTCAGTGTGTATCGCATTAGGCGGACCTCCCGCCGGCGATCTCGAAGTTGGTCAGGTACGATTCGTAGAGGCGCAGGGGCGTGATGCGACCGGGCAGCCGGGCGCAGACCATCTGGAAGCGCCGGTCATCGTCCGTGACGATGTACGCGATCGACGCAGTCTCCGAGGCGGCGATCGCCTCCACGAACGCGGTGGCCTCGTCGAGCGCCACCAGCACGCCGTACGCTTCGGCCACGTCCCAGCCGCGCTCGGGGATGGCGTCGATGATCCGTCCCGAACTCCCGGCCCGGAGCCAGAGCAGCGGGGCGATCCGCTCGAACGATCCATGGTGGGAGACGGAGAGCGGCCCCTCGTAGGTCAGGGTGAAGAACGCGGCGTTCTCCTCGAACCCGTCCGCCATCGGGAACTCGTCGGTGAACCGGTAGTCGCCCGCGATCGGGTCGCCCTCGGGGGTCAGGCCCGTGATGGCGGCCCTGATCCGGGGCTTGGTGATGTAGTCGCAGATGCCCCACCGCTCCCACCCGGGATCGCCGGGGCGGAGGCCCGCCGTGCGGAGGCGTCGCTGTTCCTCCGCGCCGACTTCGTTGTTCGTGACCAGGATGCACTGGCGACGCCCGCCGTCCTGGCGGTTCAGCCGCATCACCGCGTGGGCCGTGGTCCCCGAGCCCGCAAAGAAATCAAGGACGATCGCGTCGGGCTTCGATGCGAGGAAGATGCGCAGGGCGTCTTCAACCGCGTAGAGGGACTTGGGGAACGGGAATCTTTGCCCCGGCAGGAGTGTGCGGAGCAATCGCGATCCATACTGATCTGCCGAGTGGCGAGGCCGATTCCAGACGGTTTTCGGCGTCATCCTGATGCCGGCGTCACAGTGGTGAAGGAGGAGCGATCCATCTTCTGCCCGTCCTAAGATATGGATCTCGCTGGATTCGATCCGCTTGATCTGTGCCTTTCCGAGATACAGCACAGACCAATGGTCGTTCTTTGCGTCATACGCTCCGAGCCTGGCCATGCCCTGATCCAGCAGGGTTCTCAAATACTCCGGAGATGTGCGCCAATTGGCTTCTTCTCCACCGAGTCGCAGGGGCCATACTGTGATGAGACCTTGGCGATCCGGAACGTTCCGTCGATCGAAACCCAATGGAAGCGGCTCCCCGATCTCTGCTATGACCCGTTTTACTGGATCTACAAATAGGGGATAGAAGAGGTTTGGCCTATCTGCTCGCCGGGAGTTTGAGCCGCCGCGCATAAGCCGCTCCCAGCGGACGGAATCCCGATTGGCCTGTCCTTCTCTGCCCTGATCGAGCAAGGTATCGGACAGTTTTTCCGGAGCACACGACCCGAAGAAGCAGAAGTAGGCGTATTCCTCGACTCGGTTCAACTCGGCTCCACGGGCAACGCCGTTCGGGTTGATCACGATCGTGACCATCTGGATATGCGCTTCGGGGAATAGCTGCTCAAGGAGCAGGCCCAGCCGGTGGATCTCCTTCTCGTCGATCGTGACGATCAGGACGCTGTCGTCGGGGTTCAGGAGCTCCTTCGCCATGACCAGGCGCCGCTCCATCATCGCCAGCCACTTGCTGTGCCGGTAGAGATCGTCGCCTTCGACGTAGTCGTTGTTGTACTTCCAGTCCTTCGCGCCCGTATTGTACGGTGGGTCGATGTAGATGGCGTCGATCGCGTGCCGGTGCGTGCAGGTCAGCATCTCCAGGGCGTGGAAGTTCTCGCCGTTGATGACCGTGTGGTAGGGCCGGCCCTTGATTCAGCAGTATCAGGTCTTATTCACGAGCCCGGGATAGATCGGGTCGCGGAACGCGGCGACGACGACCAGGTCGTCCACGGAGACCGAGCACTCCTTAGGCGTCTCGGTCCCGATCTCGACGAGATCCGCCCGTCCGTCGCTCCGCTCGATCCTCGTCACTTTCCAGAGGCGCCGATCACCCCGGGCCGTGCTCCCGCGCGGCGGCAGGATCCGGACCGTGTCGCCCCTGCGGGCGGGACAGTGCGGCAGATCCACCGCCTCGGGGCGGTGCCGCTCGAAGACCAGGCCGAACGAGCGTCGCTTGGAGAGGGCGCGAAACTCGGCCTCCAGGTCCGCTCCCATCTGCGGATTCAGGGCCTTTGCCTGCCGAAGCAGGTCCGTGAGCCTCGACATCAGCACACCCCGCTCTTCGTGCAGGCCAGAGCGCCCCACACGCGGACTTCTCGGCAGCCCCCCCGCCTCTGCTCCGCGGATCTCATGCGACTCTCATCTATTCTCATTGTAGAGTACCGAAAAAGAAGTACTCATCGACTTGTCTTTCGAGCACCGTCGATCTCATTCTTCGCCCGGAATGCACCTGTCCCCGGCAGCGTGTCGATCTATCGCGGAGGCTGGAGATGAGCGAGAACGGTTCCGCTCAGTAGAGAGCGTTCCGGTTTCCCGTTTCGGCCCGCGGCGCGGCCCCTCTCTCTCCCGATGCCGCGGAGAAACTCGAAGGAGCGACGGGTGTGCCGTGGCAGAACCCTGACATGCTCATCGGGTCGGCGGAGGAGCATCGCCGGCGCCGGGGGGCAGCAGCCCCTTCGCCCGGAGAAACCGCTCGAGAGCCAGCGTAACCGTATCGAGCTGCCCCCGGGTCAGCATGACCTCCTTCTCCACCGCCCTCATGGTGAAGGGGTATGCGGCGCCCCTAGATAAGCAGAGCGAACGCGGTGTGAAAGTGAATCGGAGAGGGATCAGCGCTGGTCGAGGAGCCTCTGCATAATCTCCTCGAGCACCGCCTTTCCGCGATCGGACTCGAAATAGCGTATGATCGGGTTCGGCGTCTCGAAGCCCTCGACCGGGATCTCGTCGAGCTCGAGCTGCAACAGCAGCGCGGCGACGACGTACGATGAGATCGATGGGTATCCTTTCTCGCTCATTGCTCTCTCAACCGCTGCCCGGATCCGCGGATCGAGGCGGATGTTGAGCTGGTCGCTGGCCATGCAAGACAATCCGCTGGAAAGCTTATGAATTTTTTCAAATCATCCGCCGGTCCCTCGTCGATGGCCACGAGAGATAGTTTCTTAATGCAAACAAAATGATTTACTTCTGATATACATGACACACAACCTGACCGGGAACCTGACCATCCGCTGCTCGCCGGCGGACCTCGAGACCGTCGACCGGCTGCGGGGGGACCGCCGTAGCCGCGGGGAACTGCTCCGGACCCTGATTCGAGAGGCGGGCGACGTGCAATCCGTGACCGTGCCGCGCGCATGGGTCCTGCATATCGCGCGGGAGATGGGGGTCGGAGAAGAGAACGCGGACCTGCTCGCCCACCCCGCCGTGACACGGGGGGTCCGGCAGGCCGAGGACGAGACATGAACGGCAGCCCCTCCCACCCGGCCTGGAAGCGAGAGCGGGGGACGACTGCCGCGGAGATCTGCGACCTTCGCGGAGATGAAGGGATCGCCCTCCTCGCGCGGGCGATCGCGAACCGGCCGCCGAACGAGGGCCGGCTGCGGGGGCTCGCATGGAGGTGAGATGGCGGCGCTCCCGGCGCGCCCGGATCGTCCACGCCCACCCGGCCGCGGGCCTCGTCGACGTCCCGCTCTGCGGCGCCGTGACTGTCGGGCCGTTCTTCAACGAGTTCCCGCCGCCGCCGGCGGTGTTCGCACGCTCGCGGCACTGCCGGCGCTGCATGGCCGTCCTCCGGAGGTACCCATGACGATGCCCATCGGCACGGCCGGGCGCGACGGCGACGACCTTCTCATCCGCCTGACCGCCGGCCCGCGCCGGGGACGGTTCCGGGTGCCGGCCGCCGAGGTCGGGCCGCTCCTCGCCGGATTGAGCGCCGTGGTCCGCGACGAGGAGGGCGCGGCCGTCGGCGACCTCGCGACCTCGCGGAGCCTGCGGGTCCTGACCGGCGCTTTCCGCGCCGGGCGGGGGTTCGTGGTCCAGCCGGCCGCGTTCCCGGTCGCGGCCCCGGCGTTCCTGGTCCCGCGGGCGCACCTCGCCGCCCACTACGACCGGCACGACTGCCCGGTGGACGTCCTCGACGGAGGCGCCTGATGGGCGCTGACGGGGAGTTCTCCTGCGGGCGCTGCGGCACGCAGTACCTCCGTCGGGCCGACCCGGAGCACTGCTCCGGCTGCGGCCGGGAGATCGGGGCCGAGGCGTCGCGGGACTCCCGGCGGCGGTTCGGGCGATACCTCTGCCCTGACTGCGCGGAGCGGAGGGGGTGGGAATGATCCCCGACGAGGAGCTCGACCGGTTCGCCGCCTGGCTCGGGTCGAAGGGATACTCGGCGGGCAGCACGAAGGCGGTCCGGTCGTACGTCCGCCGGGCAGACCTTCTCGGCGCCGCGACGGCCGAGGAGGTCAACGCCGCGACACGGATCCCGGGGACCGATCTCCCCCATTTCGCGCAGACGACGCGGACCGGTATGCGGCGGGCGCTCGACCTGTACAAAGAGTTCCGGGCGAGGAGGTCGGCATGATCGACGCCGACGGCTTCACCGACGAGCGGCCCCGGGCGCCGGGGACGTACTGGGCCTGCACCCCCGACGGCGGGTGGGAGGAGCTGGTGACCATCGAGCCCGGCCCCCGCGGCCTCGTCTGCGTCCCCGAGACCCGGGCTATTCCGCCGATACTGCTCTCCGCGATCCCGCCCGGGTCGGTCCTCTGGAGACGCGAGGGATGAGATGGAAGTTCGTGAGCCTCGAGAGCGGCGGCGACATCCGGGTCGTGGCGACGGAGAGCGAGCGGGACCGGTTCGTGCGGTACT
>DUGU01000155.1 GCA_013331215.1 Methanoregulaceae archaeon | reverse complement strand
CGACGGCTCCTCGGTTCAGCTCGGTAAGGCCTGCGGCAAGCCGCACATGGTCAGTGCGCTCGCGGTTGTCGACCCGGGCGAATCGGACATCACCAGCCTGAAGAGGGCCTGACGATGGCGGAGATCGTCCTTACCGAGGACTGCATGCGTCTGATCTCGGAGTTCGAGAGCCTGACGGGCGCGAGCTCGCGCGACTGCGTGATCGACGAACGGAACAGCCGGATCATCTTCGTGGTAAACCCCGGTGAGATGGGGCTCGCGATCGGCAAGAAGGGGGCTTCGATCAAGAAGGCCTCGGATGCGATGGGCAAGCGGATCGAGGTCGTCGAGTACTCGGACAACCCCGAGCAGTTCGTCAAGAACTGCTTCCTGCCGGCCCAGGTGCTCGAGGTCGAGTTCGAGGACTCAGAGAGGGGCCTTGTCGCCCACGTCGATGTCCGCGACGAGGACCGCGGCATCGCGATCGGCAAGGAGGGCAAGAACATCTTCAAGGCGAAGAAGCTCTCGATGCGCCAGCACGATGTCCAGGACGTGCTGCTCGGCCAGCCGACAGCCTCCTGACACCTTTTCAACAACCTTCTTCTGTCGCTGGCGCGACATCTGAAAGTACCGTGATCGAGGACGTGGACTGGCTCGTGGTGCAGGGGTCCGGTGCGCATATCCGTTCGAGTGCCGACCGACTGATCGTGGGCCAGGACTCGAGCGTCAACGAGTACGTCCTTGCCGGTCTTTCGCACCTGCTCCTCCAGGGGCGGCACACGATCCAGACCGCGACCGTGAACCGTCTGGTCCGGGAAGGGATCCGGGTCACCTTTCTCGAGCCCGATGGCGAGCCCGTCGGGGTGGTGCGGCCGTATGGCGACCGCGAGGACGAGCGGCGGCGGCATCTTCAGGAGACGATGCCGGTCCACGCCGTTGCGACCACGATCGTTACCTACGCAGCTCACACCCGGCTCGGCCTCATCGGCGAGGACCGGGCGGAGCTCTACGAGGGAGAGCTCGAGCTTGTTCAGGGGCTGCTTGGAGAGATGCCCAATCTGGTCCGGCTCCAGGAGCTCGGGCGAGTTCACCGCTTGATAGGGGACATGTATTACGAGATCATGGCCCGGACCATCCCGTCCGAACTGGGGTTCCGGCGGCGGACCGAGCGGCCGCACCGAGACCCGGTGAATGCGCTCCTCTCGCTTTCGGACGGGTTGCTTTCGGCGGCCGTCCTGAACGCATGCGTCGGTGCCCGGCTCGACCCGTCCTTCGGCCTCCTCTCGACTGGCGACCGGGCGCTCGTGCGCGATCTTGCCGACTGCTTTCGGACCGAGATGATCGACCGAACGGTCTTTGCTCTGGCGCGCGATGGGATCGATCCGACCGCGTTCGATCGAACGGCCAACCGGTGCCACCTCGCCGACGGCCTCGTCCGCGAGGCAACCGGCCGACTTCGCGCTTCGATCGACCGCGAACGGATCGACCGGCAGGTGCNNAGGTGCAGCGGTACGTCGCCGCCCTCGAAGACGAGCTTCCATTTTTTGTCGTCTAGAAGAGACCCTTTCTGACGGCGAACTCAGTGAAGGCCCGGGCGTCGACCTCGTTCAGGCGGACCTCCCGGATGATGGCCCGGGGACAGCCGTAGAGCATCGAGACGAACTTCTCCAGGATAACGTCCTCCGTCGTGGCGATGACGCGAACGCGGCCGTCGGCGAGGTTCATCACCTCGCCCGTGATGATCAGGCTGTCCGCGATCCTCTTGATGCAGGCGCGAAAACCGACTCCCTGAACGCGACCCGCGATCAGGACTTCGACGGTTATCATACCCGCAGTTCCTGCATGACCTTGATCACCATGGAGAGCTCGTCGAAGATCTGGTCGCGCTGCCGGAACTCCCGGATGTTCGTCGCAGCCTCGCCGGCCATGTCCATGATGTCACTGGAGCGGATCTCGTCACCGGCCGCGAAGACCTTGAGCGCCATGTCGCCGAGCACGTAGACCCGGCGCGAGAGCGGCCGGATGATCTCGGCCGCGTTGATCGCGGAGCGGAGGAGCTTCTCGGCCAGGTTCTCCTGGCCTGCTTCTTTGGCTGCGACGAAGAGCTCGGTGTAGTACTTTGCCTGGAGCGCCCGGTCCGGAACCACGTGGAGGCTCCGGTCGATCGCGGCGATCAGGTTCTTCGAGAACTCGCCCGAGCGGATCTTCCGCTTCGCGTCGATTACCCCCGCGTGGGTACTGTCGGCCACGGTCTGCTGGGGATCCTGGTTGAGTCGCTGAAGGGTTTCGTACCGGACGTCCTCGTCCTCGATCCCCCGGGCGACCTCTATCGCCCTCGCCGTGAACTGCTCGGCGTCGCGTCGCTGTGCGATTGCGATCAGCCGCTGTACCAGGGCGCGCTTGAGTACGGCCACGATGAACGGGATGTTGATCCGCTTCATCGCACGGTCGACCTCCGCGAGGAAGACATCGACGTAGGAGTGCTCGCCACAGAGCTCGGCGATCGGGATCACGTTCAGGAGCGCCGTCCCGCGTTCGTACGGGTTCGGGATCGCCTCGATCGAGCGGGAGACGAGGCGGAGGATGTTGCGGCAGGACCCCGTGTCGTCGCGGACCATGTTCGAGACCGCGATCAGGGCCTCTATGTAGTCCTCCGGGTTCTCGATCCCCTCGACGATCGCCATGGCTCGCGGGACGTTCTCAGGGTTATGGTTGACCGCGTAGAGGCTCACGATCGAGAGGACGAGCTGGACCCGGACGAATGAGGCGCGGTCGGGCTCGACCTCGGGAAGGACCGTGATCGCCCGCTCCAGGCATTCGTAGGCGCGGGCCTCGTCCGCACCGACGATCAGGGTTGCGATGTCCGCGAGGATCAGGACCCGCTGGAACCGGTACGGTAACCGGTCGAGCCGGACGAGGATGCCGTCGATCAGCTGATCGGCGCGTTCCCGCCGGTTCTGGCGCATGAAGAGGTCCGCAAGCGTCGCCATCCCCGAGAGCTTCGTATACGGGTCTTTGATCTGGTCGTTGAGCTGGCAGGCGAGGTCCATGATCAGGGTCGAGGTCTCGGCCTGATCGAGCCGCATGAGCAGGTACGCCAGCACCTCGTACGGATCGGTGGAGTCGAGCAGCTCCACGATCTCGCGAAGACCGGTCGCGATTCGCGAGATCATGGCGTCCCGTTCGAGCGGGTTGTCTATCTCGAGCGAGAAGAGCGTGAGCGGCACGAAGAAGTTGGCCGCGCTCGACCGCTCGGCGTACTGGAGGACGATGTCGATCGCCCCCGCGATCCTGAGCGAGACCTGGGACGGTTTTGTGTGCTCCCTGATGAGTGCGAGTGCCTGCTGGAACGGACGCGCCTCGTCGGCGAAATCAGGCGACTGATAGGTGGAGGCCGACTCTTCGAGCCTGAGACAGCCGACGCGGACATAGGCCTCGATCACCCGCTCCATCAGCTGCTGCCGGAGGGCGGGGTCATCGATGAGGTCCAGGAGCCGGCCCGCCTCGTCGAGCGCGTACGGCGTCTTCTCGGTCAGGGCATAGCGGATCATCCCCTGCACGATCTTGCCGATCGCACTGGTCGCGTACTCCTTCTCGAGGAGCGAAGTCGACCAGGAACGCATGCGCCGGAGGAGGTCGAGGTCCGACTGTCGGACCGCGAGGAGCGATGCCGCCTCGATCACGGCGAAGAGCGCCTCCGACCGGGTGCGCTGCCCCTGAATGTTCGAGGCGAGCCCGATCCCCCGCTGGAGAAAATCCCGGCTCCGTTTCTCGACCCCTATCGTGGTCAGGTTCCGGATGATATACGCGATCGCACTCTCGCGAATCGTATCGATCTCGATCCCGTCCGAGAGCTGGATCAGCACCTCCGGGTTGCCCTCGACGAGGAAGCCGTGTTCGATCAGGATGGTGATCGAGTCGAGCAGAAGCTGGTCCGAGCGCGGATGAAGGCGCGCGATGGACCGGATGGCGCCGATGTGCTCGACCGTGTCCGAGAACGGGTGCTCCTTGCAGAGCTCGTACACAGCGCGGTACACGGCGATCTCGGCCTGGGCAGGCTCGAACAGGGAGAGGACGCGGGTATTGACCAGATCGATCTCGTCGCGGAGAATGGCCTCCTTGAGGAGGCGGACGCCGGTCTCGTCGATCTGGTGACGGTGGACCACGTCCTGCGTATCGACCCGTGCGTAGGTCTCGATCGCGTCATAGAACTGCCCGATCCGCAGGAGGGTATTCGTGAACTGCAGGTACGTACGCGTCGAGGCCTCGCG
>DUGU01000211.1:4392-9255 GCA_013331215.1 Methanoregulaceae archaeon | reverse complement strand
TCGTTGAAGTCCATCACGCGGAAGGGGAGGTCGCCGTAGTCGTTCTTCAGGGTCGAGCCGCAGCCGGCGCACATGGTCATCACGACCGGGTACGGGGCGAAGGCCTCGCGGTTCGCCGCCTGCAGCCGGGCGAGATCCCCGGTCTGGCCCGTCCGGATCAGGGGCGAGCCGCAGCAGACCTGCTCGGGAGGGATCACGACCCGGATCCCGTTTCGGCGGAGGACCTCGATCGCGTCGAGCGCGGTCTCGGGCAGGCGCATCGAGTACATACACCCGACGAAGAACGCGACCTCGCCGCGGACCGGGCCGTACGGCTCGAGCACGGTCCCGACCCGCTCGAAGAGCGGCGTTACGGTCCGGGCCACGGACCGGCCCGTTGTCCGGACAAGGTCCGCGACCTCGGCGTGGCGGGGGAGCGTCATGCCGCGCCGGTGCGCCTCGGCCCGGAGGCGCTCGATCGCCTTGCCGGGGATGCGGATCTCCTTGGGGCAGACCTCTGCGCAGGCCTGGCACGAGGTGCAGGCGAAGAGGCCGTCGGCGTCCGCCTGGGTGGTCCGGTCGGCGGCGTCGCGGGGATCGAGACCCAGCCGCTCGAGCTGCCGCATCGCGGTCGGGCCGGCGAAGTCCGTGACCGCGACGGCGGGGCAGACCGAGATGCAGGAGCCGCACCCGATGCAGTTGCAGAGCTCCTTGAGGCGGTCGACGGTCGCCGCGTCGGGAAGAGCGCCGTCGCCTCCCGGCAGGAGGGCCGCGATCCGCTCGAGGCGCGGGACCAGGTCGACCACGAGGTCCCGGACCACGGGCAGGTCGAGGGGCTCGATCACGTCGCCCTCGGCCACCGGAGTCATGCAGGCGAGCCCGGGCTTCCCGTTGACCTTCACCGCGCACGAGCCGCACTGGCCCGAGCCGCAGCAGTAGCGGTACGCGAGGGTCGGGTCCTGCTCATGGGCAGCGTGGAGCGCGTGGAGCACGCGAGCCCCCTCGTGGAGCTCGACCGTGTACGGCGCGAGCCGCGCCGGTTCGCCCGAGGCCGGGTCGAACCGCGAGACGAGGATCGTTACGGCGGTCATCGGGCCGCCTCCTCGATCCCCTCGCGGGCGAGCGAGAGGTACGTGTGGCCGTACGGCGATCGGTCCGGCGGCAGATCGCACGAGGCATCGCGGCGCATGTGGGCCCCGCGGCACTCGGGCCGGAGGAGCGCGGCCCGGCAGATCAGGGAGCCCACGAGAACCATGTTCGCGGCCGTGCAGCACTCGAGCAGGTTCCGCTCGATAAGGGCCAGCAGCCGCTCGTTTCTCAGGATCTCTATCTCGGCGAGCGCATTGGAGAGCTCGTCCCCGGTCCTGAAGATCCCCGCGCCATCCCACATGGTCCGCTTGAGTCGGCGCACCACCGACGCCGGCGGCTCCTCGCCGTCGAGGAACTCGTCGAACCGCTCACGGAGCGCGCCGAGCTGCCGCTCGATCGCGGGCGTCACGGACTTCGGCCGCTCCGCGCTCGTCCCGGCCGAGAGCCCGGCCCGCCGCCCGAAGACCTGGGTCTCGGCGAGCGCGTTCCCGCCGAGCCGGTTCGCGCCGTGGACGCCGCCCGAGCATTCGCCGCAGGCGTAGATCCCGGGGAGCGTGGTGGCGCACTCCGGCGTGATCCTGAGGCCGCCCATGATGTGGTGGGCCGTCGGCGCGACCTCCATGGGCTCGGTCCGGATATCGACCCCGAACGCGAGGAACTGCTCGAGCATGATCGGCAGCCGCTCCTCGACCTGGCGGGCGGGAAGATGGGTTACGTCGAGCCAGACCCCGCCCCGGGCCGTGCCGCGCCCCTCGAGCACCTCGGTCGCGATCGAGCGGGCGACCACGTCGCGGGTCGAGAGCTCCCGCTTCACGGGGTCGTACCGATCCATGAACCGCTCCCCCCGGCTGTTGAGCAGCCAGCCTCCTTCGCCGCGGACGGCCTCGGTGACGAGCCGGCCCCGCGCGTCGTACGGGTGGATCGCGCCCGTGGGGTGGAACTGGACCATCTCCATATCGATCAGCTCGGCGCCGGCGCGGTACCCGAGCGCGTACCCGTCGCCCGTGCCCGAGGAGGAGTTCGTCGAGATGTCGTAGACCTGCGTGCCCCCGCCCGTGGCGAGCACGACCGCGTCGGCGAGATAGACGCCGAGCTCGCCGTCACGGTCGAGGGCCGCGGCCCCGGCGCACCGGCCCGCCTCGAGCAGGAGCTCGACGGCCGCGCACTCGTGCACGATCTCCACGTCGGTGGCGGCGAGCCGGTCCATCAGGGTCTGCATCATCTCGTGCCCGGTCCGGTCGCCGGCGTAGCAGGTCCGCGGGAACTGCTGGCCGCCGAAGGGGCGCTGGGCCACGCCGCCCTCGGGCCCGACGTCGAAGACCGCCCCCCAGGCGACGAGCTCGCGGATCCGGTCGGGGGCCTCGCGAACGAGCGCCTCGACCAGGGCCCGGTCGTTCAGGTACGCCCCGCCCTTCAGGGTGT
This sequence comes from Methanoregulaceae archaeon, assembly GCA_013331215.1. Lineage (GTDB taxonomy): Archaea > Halobacteriota > Methanomicrobia > Methanomicrobiales > Methanospirillaceae > UBA288 > UBA288 sp11384u. The sequence continues at coordinate 6,765 of DUGU01000211.1, read as the reverse complement.
CCGCGACGTGGAGCTCGGGGCGGTCGCCCTCGCGGAGGACGGCGTTGTACCCGCCCTCGGCCATGGGCGTGCACCCGCCCTTGCCGGCAATCGTCTTCGAAAGCAGCAGCACCGGGCCGTGACGAGCGGCCTCGATCGCGGCCCGCACGCCCGCGCCGCCGCTCCCGATCACGAGCACGTGCGCGGTCCGAACTCCGTTTTCCACCATCTTGAAGAGGATTGGGGGCAGAGTATGATAAAGAATGGCGAGGGGGACTAGGAGGAATCCATGCGGTATCTGATGAAGTTCGGCGGCACCTCGGTCGCCGACGGCCGGTCCATCGACCAGACGGTCGGGATCGTCGGGGCGCATCGTCGCGCGGGGCACGAGGTCGCGGTCGTGGTCTCGGCCATGCGCGGCGTGACCGACGGGCTGATCGCCTGCGCCGCAGAGATGGCGTCGGCACCGGATCCCGACCCGGCCCCATTCCTCGCGGCCGTGCGCGACAGGCAGGCGCGGGCCCTCGCCGAGGTCGCCCCGGACCATGCGGCCGTTGCGATCGCCGCGATCGACGAACACCTCGTGTCTCTCGCGAACATCCTCCAGGCGATCCACGCGCTCCGAGAGCTGACACCGCGGTCGCGGGACTACATCATCTCGTTCGGCGAGCGCTTCAGCGCGGTCGTGGTCGCGGCGGCCCTGCAGCAGCAGGGGATCGCTGCCGACCCGCTCGACGGCTGCGCGGCCGGGATCCTCACGGACGACTGCCACGGCGCGGCCATGGCCCTGCCCGAGTCCCGTTCCCGGATCCGCGAACGGGTCGTCCCGCTCCTCGCGGACCGGGTGCCGGTGATCATGGGTTTCATGGGCTGCACGCGGGGCGGTTCGGTCACGACGCTCGGCCGTTCGGGCTCGGACTACTCGGCCGCCGTCCTCGCGGCCGGGATCGACGCGGACGAGTGCTGGATCTGGACCGACGTCGACGGCGTGATGACCTCGGACCCGCGCCTGATCTCCGACGCCCGGGTGATCCCGGCCGTCTCGTACCTCGAGGCGATGGAGCTCTCGTACTTCGGGGCGAAGGTGCTCCACCCCCGGTCGATCGAGCCGGCCATGGCGACGGGGATCGCGATCCGGGTCAAGAACACCTTCAACCCCGACCACCCCGGCACGGTCCTCGTCGCGGACGGCGTGGCGTCGCGGCGGGTCGTGAAGGCGCTCACCTTCATCGACAGGGTCGCGCTCGTCAACTGCAACGGAGCCCAGATGATCGGCCGGCCCGGGGTCGCGAACGCGATCTTCGCGGCGCTCGCGGAGCGCGCGGTCAACGTGATGATGATCTCCCAGGGCTCCTCCGAGGCGAACATCTCGCTGATCATCGACGAGGGGCACCTCGAGGCCGCCACCGACGCGCTGGCGCCGCTCGTCGCGTCCGGGCTCTTTCGCGAGCTCTCATCCGACCGGGACGTGGCGGCCGTCGCCGTGGTCGGCTCGGGCATGGCCGGCGCGCCGGGCACGGGCGGGCGGATCTTCACGGCCCTCGGCCGGCACGGGATCAACGTGATGATGATCTCGCAGGGCTCGTCCGAAGCGAACATCTCCTTCGTGGTCCGGGCCGACGACGGCCCGCGGGCCGTCCGGGCCCTCCACGACGAGTTCCGTCTCTCGGAGCGGTGCGATGACGAATAGTTACCGCGAGGCCGGCGTCGACATCCGGCTCGAGGCCGACGGGGTCGCAGCCCTCGTCCGCGAGCTGACCTACCGCCGCACAGGGCCGTACGCGCCCGTGGGCGGGGTCGGGCACTTCGCGGGCATGATCGAGTTCGGGCCGTACGTCCTCGCGCTCGCCACGGACGGGGTCGGGACCAAGATGCTGATCGCGGACGCGGTCGGCGACCGGTCCACGGTCGGGATCGACTGCATCGCGATGAACGCAAACGACCTCTACGTGATGAACATCGAGCCGGTCGCGTTCGTCGACTACATCGCCTGCGACCGGGTCGATCCGGAGAGGATGTCCGAGATCGGGCGCGGGCTGAACGAGGGGGCGAAGCTCGCGAACCTCTCGATCGTCGGCGGCGAGACCGCGACGCTCGCGGGGCTCGTTACCGGGCTCGACCTGGCCGGCGCCGTGCTCGGCGTGCAGCGGCGGGACCGCGTGATCTCGGGCGAGGCCTGCCGGCCCGGCGACCTCGTGGTCGGCCTTCCGTCCTCGGGCGTGCACTCGAACGGTCTCTCGCTCGCGCGGCGGATCGCCGAGGCGCACGGCGGGTACGACCTCCCCTTCGGCACCTCGACCCTCGGGCGCGAGCTGCTGACCCCGACACGGATCTACAGCGAGGTGCTCGGGCTCGCGGAGCGGCACGAGGTCCACGGCATGTGCCACATCACCG
>DUGU01000211.1:0-4344 GCA_013331215.1 Methanoregulaceae archaeon | reverse complement strand
AGATGTACCGGACCTTCAACATGGGCATGGGCTTCGCGATCGTCGTGCCCGAGCACGAGGCCGACGCGGTGGCGAACTCGGTGCCGGGGGCAAAGGTCGTGGGCAGATGCACGGCCGAACCCGGCGTCCGTCTCGCCGGGCTTCCCGTCGAGTGAGCGGGAGAAGAGAACTCTATTCTTCAGGACTGGGGGCGAACGATTCCCGTATCGCCCGGTCCGAGACGATCGCCGAGTTGCCGGTCGGGTCCTCGATGATCAGCGTGATGGGGAACTCGCCGGCCCTGGCGTCGGCGATCTCGGCCTTCAGGCACTCGGCCCGCGTTCGCTCCTCGCCATCGGCCCAGCAGAGCACCCCTTCGACCACCGAGAGGATCCGCTCCAGGACCCCCTCGACGTTCGTGACGAAGCCCTCGCACGCGGTGCCCGGCTCGATCTCGACGCCGAGCTCGGGGATCCGGAGCGTCCCGCTCATGGACCGGATGACCCTGACCGAGAGGTCGTCGATCGACTCGACGCGGAACGTGAACCGCATGGGCTCGCCCTCGTGAAGCATCTGCGTATTCGCGTACCGGTAGCCGCACGCCGGGCAGCTGGCCGAGACGATCAGGATATCCGAGAAGTATGGGATCGTCTCGGTCTGGTAAATGTACTCGCACTCCTCGCCGCAGGCGGCACAGGGCCCGTTCACGACGACCCGCTGCTGGCCTGCGGCGGCCTCCTCCACTAGATTCCCCCGACGATCTTCTCGCGCGAGATCTTGACCGACTGCGGCGTGATCACCACGTAGCGCTGGTCGCCGAGGCCGACGATGTCGCCGTTGACGTCCTTCGCGACCTCCTTGAGATCCTTGAGCACCCGTTCGTACGTGATCTTGTCGAGCTTGAGCTGCGAGATGTCGGCGATCACGATGTTGCCGTTGTAGATCTCGTCCTTGATCTTCGGAGTGTCCTTGAGGCTCGATACGCCCGCGATCTTGACGTAGCTCGACGCAGGCTCGTCATCCGGGCCCTGGGGCTCGAACGAGGCGAGGTCGAGCTCCATATAATCGTCCTCTTTCGGGACGGCGCTCTTGCCGAGGAGGGAGTCGAGAATCTTGGAAGCCATACCCAAAATCTGGATTCCATCCGTATTTAAGTATTCCTTTCTCCGTTCAGACCTCGAGTTCCCAGATCTCGTCGCCGACGTGGTGGATGTTTTTACAGACTTTTCCGCCGGTTTCGGCGCGCATGGCCTCGGCGTCCAACCGGGCGATGCAGACCGCGAGCGGCTTGCCATGCCGCTCCTCGACCACGACCGCCGGCCGGTCGGCCTGGATGTCGTCCGTGAGCGCGACGATTCCCGGGCGCATAATGTCGGCCCCGTTCACGACATAGCGCACGGCCCCCATGTCGACCGTGATCCGGCGGCCCGAAAACGGCCGCGCCATGGCACCGCGGAGCGTGGGAAAGAGGACGCCCCCCCGTTCGAAGAGGAGGGGCTCCCGATCGACGAAGTAGAACCGGACCGGGCCGCCGGTCTCGGCCACCTCGACCCGATCGCCGGCGAAGAGATCGGCCTCGGCCCCGAGCTCGTCCTCGAGCCGGCGCACGATCTCGGCCATCTCGCTCCTCCGGACCGTATGCCGCTTCCTGATCGTGATCGGCGCCATCGGTCAGCTATGGCGCGCGTCTGCCATAAAAACCGTGATGGTGACGCCTGCGCTATGGTTATATACCGCCCTCGCGCACATATGGTACTCCAGGTGGATCGGGGGAGAGATATGTCGAAGAGGCCGCTGGATATTCTTGACCAGGTGCTGAACCGCGAACCGGTGATCGTCTCGCTAAAGGGCGATCGCGAGCTCCGCGGGGTGCTCCAGGGATACGACGTGCATATGAACCTCGTCCTCGACCAGGCCGAAGAGGTCACGGACGGCGCGCCCCACCGGATCGGCATGCTGATCGTCCGCGGGGACAACGTGATCTATATCTCGCCATCGCATAACCAGTAAGGAGGAGTAGGATGTCAAAGGGCACACCATCTAAGGGGAAGCGGAACAAGCAGAACCACATCGCCTGCAGGCGATGCGGCTCGATCTCGTTCCACCTCCGGCACAAAGTCTGCTCGTCCTGCGGATTCGGCCGTTCGAGCCGGATGCGCGCGTACGACTGGATGTCAAAGCGACCGAAAGTACCGACGCACTGACCTCAAATGTGCGGAATCGTTGGCATCGTCGATGCTGGCGGTGTCTCACTCCCGCTCTACTACGCCCTCTACGCACTCCAGCACAGGGGGCAGGAGAGCGCGGGGATCTCTGTTTTTGACGGCGAACGTCTCCGGAAGCACAAGGGCCCGGGGCTCGTGGCCGAGGTCTTCGACACCGAGATTTTGAGGAGTCTCCAGGGGACGGTCGGCGTCGGGCACGTCCGGTACCCGACCACCGGAGCGAACCTCCCCGAGAACATCCAGCCGTTCAATTTCCAGTTCCTGGGCCGCTCCTTCGCGCTGGCCCACAACGGCAACCTCGTGAATACCCGCGAACTCCGCGCGGAGTTCGAGCAGGCGGGCCAGATCTTCTGCACGACCACGGACACCGAGGTGATCGCGAACCTGATCGCGGACGAGCTCCGCCGATCGGGCTCGGTCGAGGACGCCGTCCGGAGCTGCATGGGCCGCCTCCGGGGCTCGTACTCGGTCGTGATGGTCTTCGAGGACCAGCTCTACGCGTTCCGTGATCCGCTCGGCCTCAAGCCGCTCTGCATCGGAAAGACGCCGTGCGGGTACATCGTCGCGTCCGAATCGGTCGCGATCGACGCGCTCTCGGGCACGCTGCTCCGCGACGTCGCACCCGGCGAACTCGTCCGAATCGACGCGGACGGGATCACCTCGACCCGGATCGCGCGCGCCGACCGGGTCGCGCACTGCATCTTCGAGTACGTCTACTTCGCCCGCGCCGACTCGATCATCGACGGGGTCCTGGTCTACGACGTGCGGCGGAGGGTCGGGCAGAAGCTCTGCGAGGAGGCCCCGGCGGCGGCGGACTCGGTCTGCCCGATCCCGGACTCGGGCACGGCCTACGCGATCGGCTACTCCGAGACCTCGGGCATCCCGTTTCTCGAGGGGCTGATGAAGAACCGGTACATGGGCCGGACCTTCATCATGCCCACGCAGGCCGCGCGCGAGCGGGCCGTGCGGATCAAGCTGAACCCGATCAAAAAGCACCTCGAGGGGAAGTCGATCGTGCTGGTCGACGACTCGATCGTGCGCGGCACGACCTCCCGGCGGATCGTCCAGCTGGTCCGCGATGCCGGCGCCCGCGAGGTCCACGTGCGGGTCGGCTCGCCGCCGATCAGGGCCCCCTGCTACCTGGGCGTGGACATGCCGACACGGGAGGAGCTGATCGCCTCCTGCCGCAGCGAGGAGGAGGTCCGCGAATCCGTGACCGCGACCTCGCTCCACTACATCTCGCTCGAGGAGCTCGTACGGGCGATCGGGCGCGACGGCAACGACCTCTGCACGGGCTGCCTGACCGGGTGCTACCCGGTGGCGATCGAGGGTGAGACCGACCGTTCCCGGGTCGTGGACTTCATCGACGAGACCGTCCAGCTCGACCTCGACTCGTTCGGCGAGACCTGCTGAGGTCCGCTCCCCTCTCTTTCACACCCATCCCGGCTACTTCCGGGACCGGTCCCGGTGCGCTCTCCGGAGCGATGCCGCGGCGACCGCGAGCGCCCCGACTGCCGCGAACGGCGAGAGCGGTGTCCGGGGCCCGCCCCCGACCGTAACCGTGCCGTTCACAACCTGGACCGGCACCGGGTCGCCGTCGATCGTGACCGCACTGACGGCCTCGATAGCGACCGCCGACCGTGCGCCGGCGGACCCGACCGCGACAAAGGTCAGGGCGACGATCGGGCCGGTGCCCGTGAGCGATCCCGAGCTCGCGACGGCGATGGCGACACGCCCCGGCCCGGTCTCGTTCGACGAGATCCGGGCACGCCCGGCGAGGCTTCCCGGGGCGGCCGACTCGAGCCGGAGGACGGCCGGGTCGTAGGTCACGACCAGGTCGACGCCGCCGAGGTCCTGCGCGTCGGCGACCACGAGCGGGACGACCACGGTCCCGTTCGGCGCAACGGACCGGTCCTGAGCCGTGAACGTCAACCCCGACGCGTGGACAGCGAGGAGGAGCCCGAGCGCGAGGGCGAGCAGGAGGAGGCGCCGTGGGCGCATCGCCCCGCCCTCCGCACCGGTATGCTGCATGCCACTCCAATGGCGGGGAGCAACAGAAGAAGCTTGCGGAGCACCCCGGGCCGAAGGTCATGGTCGGCATATCATTAAGATTCATGCCGCGGTTCAGGTGCGATTGCGG
>DUGU01000157.1:2812-3528 GCA_013331215.1 Methanoregulaceae archaeon | reverse complement strand
ATCGGCGCCGTCCACTCGGTCGTCTTCGGCGGATTCGGCGCCCAGGCCCTCGCGACCCGCCTGAACGACGCCGAGGCCAAGGTCGTGATCACCGCCGACATCGGGTACCGGCGGGGTAAGCGGATCCCGCTGATCACGATCGTCGAAGAAGCCGTGATCGACGCCCCCTCGGTCGAACGGATCGTCCTGCTGCGGCGCCAGCAGGAGTACCCGGTCGACATCCACCCCGAGCGAGAGACGGACTTCTACGACCTGATGGAGGGACAGTCCTTCGAGTGTGCGCCCGAGGAGATGGACGCCGAGGACCCGTTCTTCATCCTCTACACCTCGGGGTCGACCGGCAAGCCGAAGGGGATCGTCCACACCTGCGGCGGCTATATGGTCGGGACCTACTACACCACGCGCCATGTCTTCGACTTCAAGGACAACGACGTCTACTGGTGCACGGCCGATCCCGGCTGGATCACGGGCCATTCCTACGTCGTCTACGGTCCCCTTATGGTGGGTGGCACGGTCGTGATCGCCGAGGGGACTCCGGACTATCCCGACCCCGGCGCGTTCTGGAAGATCGTCGAGGACCTCGGGGTCACGATCTTCTACACGGCCCCGACCGCGATCCGGATGTTCATGAAGGTCGGCGAGGAATGGCCGAACAAGTACGACCTTCGCAGCCTGCGCGTGCTCGGCTCGGTGGGCGAGCCGCTCAACCCCGAGGC
>DUGU01000157.1:0-2793 GCA_013331215.1 Methanoregulaceae archaeon | reverse complement strand
AGACCGAGACCGGGATGCAGATGATAACGACCCTGATCGGCGAGCCCATGCGCCCCGGCTTCGCGGGGCGACCCATCCCGGGCGTCGCAGTCGACGTCGTGAACAAGGCCGGAGAGTCGGTACCCCCCGGGACGGGCGGCCTCCTTGTGGTCCGCGAGCCCTGGCCGGCGATGCTCAGGACGGTCTACGGCGACGATGCGCGCTACCGGCAGTACTGGGAGACCGTGCCCGGCTGTTACCTGGCCGGCGACCTCGCGATCAAGGACAAGGATGGCTACATCATGGTGATCGGCCGGGCCGACGACCTGATCATCGTCTCGGGCCACAACATCGGGACGGCCGAGGTCGAGAGCGCCCTCGTCTCGCACCACGCGGTCGCGGAGGCGGCCGTGATAGGCAAGCCCGACACGGTGAAGGGGAACCAGATCAAGGCGTTCGTGATCCTCAAGCTCGGTGAGAGCCCGTCCGAACGGCTCAAGAACGACCTGGTCTATCAGGTCCGGCTGATGCTCGGGCCGTTCGCGGTCCCATCCGAGATCGAGTTTGTGGATGCGCTCCCCAAGACCCGATCGGGCAAGATCATGCGGCGTGTGCTTAAGGCTCGCGAGCTCGGAATCGACCCGGGCGACCTCTCGACCCTGGAGGAGTAGGGATGGCGAACCCGTCCCCGGCCCTCTTCGGCATGCCCCCCGAGCGGGGCCGCTGGATCTTCGTCCTGCTCGGGCTCGTGATGAACCTCGCGATCGGTTCGATCTACGCCTGGTCGGTCTTCCGCAAGCCGCTCGAGAAGTTCTTCGCGGTCGGAGCGACCGAGTCCCTCCTGCCGTTCATCGTCTTCCTCGCGCTCTTTGCATTCACCATGCCGCTGGTCGGGGGCCTGCTCGACCGGTACGGTCCGCGCCTGCTCAGCGTCGCGGGGGGGGTGATCGTCGGCGCCGGATGGCTGCTCGGGTCGCAGTCAACCTCGATGACCATGCTCGCCGTGACATACGGCCTCGTCGGCGGCATCGGTGTCGGCATCGTATACAACTGCCCCATCGCGGTCGCAGCGCGCTGGTTCCCGGATCGTCGGGGGTTTGCAGTCGGCGCGGCCGTGCTCGGGTTCGGGCTCTCGCCTCTCCTGACGGCTCCGCTTGCAAACGCTCTGATCGTTGCGTTCGGGCCGCTCGCGACCATGGCGTATGTCGGGGCCGGCGCGCTCGTCGTGATCGTGCTCTCCGGCCTCCCGCTCCGGTTCCCGCCCGCGGGATGGGTGCCGGCCGGCTGGGTGCCGACCGCCGCCGCTGCTTGCGTCGACCTGACAAGGGCCGAAATGGTCCGGACGAAGCAATTTTGGGGGCTATGGCTCTGCTTCTTCATAGGGACGCTCGCGGGGCTGATGGCGATCGGGATCGCAAGCCCGGTCGGGCAGGAGGTCTTTCTGCTCCCGGCCGCCACGGCCGCAGCCCTCGTCGCGGTCTTCGCGATCTTCAACGGCGTCGGACGGCCGCTCTTTGGCGCACTCGTGGATCGGCTCGGCACCCGGACGACCGCGATCGCCAACCTCGGCCTGATCGCCCTCGCAGCCCTTCTGCTCTGGACCGGATCAGGGGCCGGGGGGGCGGCTGTCTACGTGGTCGGCTTCGCAGCCCTCTGGCTCTGTCTCGGCGGGTGGCTCGCGATTGCGCCGGCCTGCACGGCAGCCTACTGCGGCACGAAGTATTACGGACCGAACTACGGCCTCGTCTTCACTGCGTACGGCGTGGGTGCGATCGTCGGCAACCTGCTCGCGGGGAGCCTCCGCGATATTGTCGGATCGTATACCGCGGTCTTCCTCCCGGTCGCGGCGCTCGCGCTCGTCGGGGTTGCGGTAGCGGTCCTCTTCCTCGGGCCTCCGGTCTTCGGAGACCATCACGATTCGTAGCCGGGGCGGAGCCGGCTCCCCCCTCACTTTTCCGTTCCCGGGATACCGATCCTGCATGGAGAGGACAAAGGGCCTGGTTACAGGGAACAGGCCGGATTGAAGGTCCGGTCCACGCCGCTGGGGGTATGGCGCGAGACCGGACCAACTAGGGGGGCGCCTCACCAGCGCCTCGTGTGGAATACGAGGACGGACATCAGCGTTAACCGACGGATCCGGGTTGGCTGTATCATCCCAGATTTCTCAACCGCCGACGTGGCGCGCGTGGACCGGATGACGACTTGTTCAGAATCTGTCTGCGATGATGTCAAAGACAAAATTTAAATGTACGGGAATACAATTTCCTTCCTAGAGTGTGACGCTATCATGCGTCCCTCGTTCGATGGGGCTGACAAACAATGGCACTCGACACCGGTGCAACGGCATGGATCCTCGCGTCGACAGCGCTGGTCATGCTCATGACGCCCGGGGTCGGGTTCTTCTATGGCGGGATGGTCCGGCGGAAGAACCTGATCTCGATGATCGCGCTCTCGTTCATCGCGTTTGCGCTCGTTTCGATCCAGTGGGTCGTGGCAGGGTACTCGCTCTCGTTCGGTCCCGATATCGGCGGGTTCATCGGGGGGCTCAACTTCTTCGGCCTCGCCGGAGTCGGGCTCGACGCGGGCGAAGGCACTTATCCGCCGATCCTCTTCGTGATGTGGCAGCTCGTCTTCGCTGCGGTCACACTCGCGATCCTGACCTCGGCCATGGCCGAACGGGTCAAGCTGAGCTCGTTCATCGTGATTGGCCTGCTCTTTACCACGCTCGTGTACGACCCGCTCGCACACTGGGTCTGGGGCGGCGGCTGGGCGCAGCAGCTGGGTGTGCTCGACTTCGCGGGCGGCACCGTGGTC
>DUGU01000317.1 GCA_013331215.1 Methanoregulaceae archaeon | reverse complement strand
CCGGCACACCGAACCCACGGCTGTCGGCGGTGCGACTATCGCGAGCTCTGCGAGGGAGCGGAATAGGGCGCAACCCCGACCACCCCGTCCCTCACCGAAGGCTGGGCCGGCTCCAGTCCGAGAGGTGGGTCGTCCTGTCGGGATGGTCGAGCCGACAGCGGGAGAGATCGAGCCGGCCAGTCTCGTACCCGTGGGCCCGCATCACCTCGACCAGCCGCGGGTACTTCCCCGTGCGGCAGAGATGCTGGTGGAGCCGGTGCATGGTCGACTTCGCGCCGTAGCAGCGCGGGGCATCGGCCCAGGCGACGCCGGTCGTGAGGACGTAGAGGACGCCGGTGAAGAGCCGTCGGAGATCGGCCCGGCGGCCGCCGTGCGGCGACCGGACCGGGAGGATCGGCCGGAGTTCCTCCCAGAGCCGATCGTCGGGCTCCCGGAATGGCATGCAGCGGAATACGCGCCGAGAAAGAAAAGGGTGTCGGCAGACTAGCCGACCCCGGGTCACCGCCCGACCGCCCGGAACGCGGTCTTGGCGAAGAGAAGCGTGCCCTCCGCGTCCGCATCCCGTAGGGCGACGAAGAGCGCGGGCCGGTCGTCCGCTCCGATCGCCCCGTCCGCGACCGCGCCGTCCAGGAATGGCCCGAGGTTCATGGCGTTCAGCACGGTCGAGAGGCCGTGGAGGACGATCGTCGCGGGCTCGACCCGGACCTCCTCGAGTTCCCGCATCGTGAAGGTATCGCCCGAGCTTCCGGCCGGTCCAGCCGTCGGGAAACCCCGCGGCGCACTGGACCGCGAGGCGGCGGACCACGTCCGGCTCGCCGGAGTCGAGGGCGAGGGTGCCCCAGTCGGACTCGACCGCAACGAGCCGGCCCCCCGGCCGCAGTACGCGGACGAGCTCGGCCACGACCGTCCGCGGCGCCGGGTGGACCGTGTCGAACGTGCCGTCCGGCAGGTCGAGTGCGGCCGCGTCGCCGATCTCGAACGAGAGCGAAGGAAGCCCGGCCGGCCTGAGCCGCTCTGCCACGTGACCATCTCGCGGCTCGCGTCGAGCCCGAGCACCGAGCCTTCCGGCCCGACGCGCTCGGCGAACCGGCAGGCATCGAACCTGACCCCCGAGCCGGCGCCGAGCACGCGCATGCCCGGCGAAAGCCCGAGGGCCTCGAGGTTCCGGTCCTTCGACGCCCTCACCCAGGGAAGGTCGCTGACGTACCGGAGGTAGGCCACGGGTTCCGCGACTGCACCCGACCTGTCGACGTCGCCGAACCCCGCGGGGATCTGCCGTTCCGCCACGCGATACGGGTCGTCGCCGTGCGAGGAAAAGGTTCGGGTCACCCCCCGGGCGGCGCCGTGCGCCAGCGGAAGTACGGCGTTCCGTCGACCACGCGGCACTCGATCCGCCGCTCGCCGCAGAACTGGGGCGCGAGGACGATCAGGTCCGCGATGAACCGATCGAGATGGAGCCGGCGGTTGACCTCGGGGCGGATCAGCGCTGCCTCGATCTCGTGCAGGGCGTAGGCCTCGTCCGGGTGCGACCGGAGAAATACCTCGACCTGGTTCGGCCCGGGCTCGCCCCGGTCGAACTCGTCGGATGTGATGGGCACGGTGACCACTCCGGCGTCCCTTTCGCCCGGGACGCCTTCGTGGTTTCGCTTCACTCGTCCCAGCCCGTTGCCGGATCCTCGTCGGGCGGGACGAGCCGGCCCGCGAACCGGCGCTCTCCCGCGTTGACCACGATCATCACCGGCAGGGTGCAGGTCTTCCGGGCACCATCCCCCGAGACGGTGCCGCCGGAAGGGGCGCGGCGGGTGCCGAGATCGACGCGGAAGCGCCCCTCGCCGATCCAGAGGACGAGCCCCTGGGGGTCGGGCGTGAACCGCTCGACCGGGAGCTCGATGATCAGGTGCGGCCCGCCCTCCGAGACCTCGGACGGGCAGTCGGCGTACGCGGCGGACGCCCAGCCCTCGAAGGGCACGCCGCCGAACGTGAGGTCTGCGACCGTGCCGGCGGGGGTGAGGGTGAACCTGACGGGGATCATGGAGACAGGCTCGGTGCGGACGGTGTTAAGGGTTGGGGAGGTCCCGCCCGGTCAACCGCAGCCGCCGAGTGAGCAGCCTTCCGCGTCGCCACGCGCCCGCTCGAGCACGTACCGCAGCCCCTGGACGTCGCGGACGGTCATGTTGCTCACGATCAGGCGGCGCAGGAGGTCTTCGAACGGGATCTCGTCGAGGAGGCCGGCGACCGCTGCCTCGAGAAACGGCTCGGTCACCGCGCTTACGCCGGTGAAGTCGAGCTCGACCTCGCCCTCGGTCGCGAGCGCGGGCCGGATCAGGTCGTTGAGCCGTCGCCCCTCGTCCGCGCCGCCGTCCCCGATAAGGTCGGCCACCTTCACCACCAGACTCTCGCTCCCCGTCTCCATAGTCCCACCCTCTGCTCCGGCTGTATATATTCCCTTCACGCCAGCGCCCGGGACGCCTCCTGCACCGTGTACCTTCCCGTATCGCGGGCCGCGAGCCGCTCCCGCTGGAACGCGACGATCGCGGTAAAGCGCGGGTCGCCGACCGCCTCGAGACCGTCGAGAAGCGCGGCCGCGCGGTCAAACTCGCCTGCTCGCCGCGCGATGTCGGCCATCACGAGCGTCTCCGCGTTCGGATCCTCTATGTAGTGCTCGCCCCGGAGCCTGACCTCGCCGAGCAGGTCGAGGGTCCGTCGCCGCGCCTGCGCCCCAGCCTCGTCCGCGCCCGCGTCGTCGGCGGCCCAGGCGGCCCAGAGCGCGGTCTCGGCAGCCTCGACCCACCGTTCGGCGTGCTCGAGCAGGGTCGAGGCGCAGAGGAGCCGGACCACGAGTTCGGGGTTCGACCCCTCGCGGATCGCCCGATAGTCATCCGATGCCATCACCTCCGCGGCCCCGGCCGTCGGTTCCTCGAGGGTCACCCCGCAGTAGCCGCAGTGCGGGCACTCCTGGACCCAGTGCGCTATCGTCTCGCGCTGGTCGGGCGGCGGGCGGAGATCGAGGTCTGCCGACCCCTCCCGCCCGGCATCGGCCACGAATCCCTGGACCGAGGTCTTTCCGCAGACTGCGCACCGCTTCTCTTCCGTCGCAATCGTCGCCATCACCACCTGATGGCGCGCTCGGCGGATGAACCTGACGGCGTTGGACCTGTCGAAGAAAAGGTTAGAGCCCGAGCTCGGTGAGCCCGGGGTGATCGTCGGGGCGCCGGCCGAGCGGCCAGCGGAACTTGCGCTCCTCCTCGGTGATCGGCAGATCGTTGATGGACGCGTGGCGCATGGCCATCCGGCCGGTCTGATCGAACTCCCAGTTCTCGTTCCCATAGGAGCGGAACCAGTACCCCGAGTCGTCGTGCCACTCGTACGCGAACCGGACCGCGATCCGGTTGTCACCGAAGGCCCAGACCTCCTTGATCAGGCGGTAGTCGAGCTCCTTCGCCCACTTCCGCTTCAGGAACGCGACGATCTCCTCGCGGCCGTTGACGAACTCGGCGCGGTTGCGCCAGCGGCTGTTCTCCGTGTAGACGCCCGAGACCTTGACGGCATCGCGGGAGTTCCATCCGTCCTCGGCCATGCGGACCTTCTGCATGGCCGTCTCGTACGTGAACGGCGGCACGGGCGGGCGGATGTCTTCTGCCATGCGTTCTCGTTAACCCGCGGGCGGATAAGGGTATCCGCCGCCCCCGCCTACTCGGTGGTCTTCCCGTCGAAGTGCTCCTCCTCCTTGTCGGCGTCCTTCTTTGTCCGCCGCACGATGTCGTCCTGGTGCTCGGGCGGCGAGTAGATCGTATAGAGCTTGAGCTCGGCGGTCTTTGACGTGTTGACCACGTTGTGCCGCGCCCCGCTTGGCACGACGACACCGCTCCCGTCCTTCACCGTCTGCCGGGCGCCGTCGATGATGACCGCCCCCTCGCCCTCCTCGAAGCGGAAGAACTGGTCGACGTCCTCGTGGACCTCCTCGCCGATCTCCTCGCCGGGCTTCAGGTTCATCAGGACGAGCTGGCTGTACTTTCCGGTGTAGAGCACCCGGCGGTAGTCGGTGTTCGTCGCCGTCGCGGTCTCGATGTCTGCTACGAATCCCTTCTTCACGGTATCACTCCCTTCAGGCCGATGACCGCCCCGCGGAAACCGGCCGTCCGCGTATAACGGAACGGGGATCCTTCTTCCTGTCGGTCCGGGACCGATCCGCGAGGCGCCCCGCCCAGCAGCCTTATGGCCTGTCCGCTCGCCACCTCCAGTATGGACGCCGCGCTGCGGGAGGCGGTCGAGGCCCACTGCCGTCGGCTCGAGATTCCGCTCGTCGGGTTCGCGCCGGCCTCGCGCTGGGACGAGCCCCGGTTTGCCCCGCTGGTTCCGGAGGCGTTCCGGCCTGCGGCGGTGGTGCCGGGGACGCGGACTGTGATCGTGATCGGGCTGCCGGTCTTCCTGCCCGTGGTCGAGACGGCGCCCTCGATCTGGTACCACGAGCTCTACCGGACGGCGAACGAGCTCCTCGACCAGCACGCATACCGGGTCGCGGCGGCGCTGAACGCGGCCGGCCACGCCGCGGTGCCGGTGCCGCGCGACGGCTACGGCTCGATCCGGGTCCTGCTCGAGCACCCGGTCGCCTTCTTCTCCCACCGACATGCGGCATACCTTGCGGGCCTCGGCACGTTCGGAGTCAGCAACATGCTCCTGACGCCCGCGTACGGGCCGCGTATCCGATTCGCATCGGTGTTGACGGCGGCCGAGCTCCCGCCGGACCCGGTACTCGAGAAGGACCTCTGCACCCGATGCATGTGCTGCATCGAGGAATGCCCCGCCGGCGCGCTCGAGCCAGGCGATTATCCGGCCTCGCTCACCGACAAGCGGGCCTGTGCAGCGCGTTCCGCGGACCTCTTCCGCCGGCACATCTCGCCCTGCGGCCGCTGCATTGCGGTCTGCCCGGTCGGAGACGACCGGTACCTCTTCGAGGAGGGGGATCGCGACGCGGTCCGCCGCGCCCGCGAGCATGTCAGGTCTTACGGCGGGGAGTGAGCGGTCCCGTCTTCCAGCTTTGCTGAACAGGGTTTTCCGATCGCGTCGAACGAGCAGGTCCGCCGCTCACGCAGCAGGGTACATTCAGACTTCGAGCCGGGCCGAGACCCACTCCCAGCCCTTCAGAAGATCGAAGGCGTAGAAGAACGTCCCGCCAGCCTCCTCGAGCACGAGCCCGAGGGGCTCGACCGAGCCGAAGCCTCCGACCCCCGGGTCGGCACCCGCGACCGTGTACCGGATGCGGAGCACCGGCGTCAGCACGCGCCCGGCGGCCTCGACCGGGTTTCCGAGCCGGACTGCGTCCTTCGCGATCACGATCGGGTCCTCCGGACGAGCGACCGCACCTCGGGCCGCAGAAAGAGCCTGAGCGCCGGGACCATCACCCGGATCGGCGACCGGACCCGCGCCTCGCCGTTCGCGTCCCAGTCAAAGACCGGCCCGTCGAAGACCGGCGTCGCGTTCAGGCTGAACCAGGGCTGGGCGCTCAGGATTCCCCGCACGGCCATCAGCGCCCCGAAGGCCTCGCCGGTCGTCGGGGCATCGCCGGTGCCGAAGACGAGGCCGAGCCGGAGGCGGAGACGGGTCTCGCGCACGACCGCGACGAGGAGCCGCTGAATGTCGGGCCGGATTCGGAGGACAAGTCCGACCAGATCGAGGAGGCGCCCGATCATCTCGCTCGCAGACGTGGCGGGGGCCTCCGCGGCCGGGGCTTCCCCGGGAGCTTCCGCCACTGGCGCCGCGCGCTGCGGGAGCCGAATCGGCAGGCCGAGAAGGAGGAGATCGAGCCGACTTCCGCGCCCGGGCTCGAGGCGGAACCGGAGGCCGATGAGACCCCAGGCCAGCTCGGCGACGGTCAGACAGGCCGCGGCGCGGAACGACGCGACGATCGGGACGAAGGTCAGGTAGAGCAGAATGAGAACGACCAGGACCACGACGATAATCGCGAGCGTCAGCAGCAGCGGCATGTGCGGGAAAGGAGGGGAGGTTGGGATCGGGGATCAGACAGTGCTCGAGGACGCCGACGGCGCAGGCTCGCAGCATTCCTCAGCCGATGAGGCGTCCGAGCCCCCCTGCTTGCATTTGAGGGCGTCGATCACCTGGGGGACGAGCGAGGACGAGAGCGTCCCGACCACCTCGGCCATCTCGGACCGCTTCTTCAGGAGATGAACCTGCACGCCCGTGGGTCCGCTGACCGTCCCGTCCAGGACCACGACCGCGATTGGAGTAACGCCCGCTGCTGCGCCGACGCCCGAGCCTTCGCCGCCAGCGCCGGCCTGGCCCTCGCCCGCGTTGCCCTTGCCCGAGCCGCCGCCGAAGCCGAAGCCGTATCCCGAGATCGGGATCATCACGCGGTCGCCCATCGCCACCGGCTCGCCGACCACGTTCTTCGTCGAGATCAGCCGCTCGAGCTCCGAGACGGCGATGCGTATCATCTCTTCTCCAGCCATGATTGGACCTCGACCAGTAGAGGCAGTGCACACATAAAAAGATTCTGCGGTGCTTCTACGTATGTTGAGATTGCATCGATCGGTCCCTATCCCACAACAAGCCCGATATGGCGGCCGCGTACCGCCCCGACTCGGTGATCGTGTACCGGTTTCTCCGGCCCTGCCGTTCGCGATCAACGTGCCCGTCGGCGATGAGCCGGGCCATGTAGCGCTTCTCGAGCGTCATCAGCTGCCGCGTCTCCTCGGACCGGCGGGAGGGATGGTCTCTGTCGTGTGGGAGAGCCCCGGCATCCGTCTCGAAACCCGGAACGCCACTTTCGCGCAACACCCGCCGAAGGTGGCGGGTATCTCTCCCTCCGGGGTGTCGGCAGAGTTCGACGAGGAGGGCCATCGAGGCCGCGCCGGGAAGCCTGAATCTGAAATTCGTGAATGGTGCAATCCCCGAGTCTTCGCAGATGCTCAGGCCATGCATCTGGCGCTCCCCTTCTGTCTCTGTGTAGCGGTTCGCTCCGACGTAGTAGACCTGGGCTCCGTGAGCCATGCCCGCGAGCGTCGCACCCACCGAGGTCAGCCGCCCGGCGGCCGACATATTGACCGAGACCCGGTTGCCGAGCGCCTGTTCGGCGACGATCACGCCGGCCGTCACGATGATTACGTCAAGCAGGTCGAACAGGTCAGTCTGTAACGGTACGACCTCGATCGCGAGGGCTTCGAGTGCCGAGGCAACGCGCTCTGTGTACATCCGCTGCTTTGCGTGGAGATCCGGATCGTACCGGTCATTCTCGATCAGAGTCAGCAGGTAGACCCGGGAAGGCCGGTGTCGCCCGAGCGGCGCGAGTGCCCGATCGACCTCGTGGCCGAGTGGAACCACATGGACATCCTCGATCAACCCGGGCATGCTCTCGATGTTAAGCATGATATCGTAAAAGTCGTTATGGTCTGCCGCGCCCACTGCTGTTGCATGGAGACGGGCGAAGGGGAGGCGAGAACGGACAGAGCGCGGCAGCACTGTGCGGTCCACCGCCGGTGCGCGGAGGAGTGGGCGCAGTGGTCCGCGGACGGAGCGGCACCGGGAGCGTTCGAGCCGGTGATCGAGGCAGAACCGCACGCCGGGATCGGTGCAGCCGATCTCCAGCTTCGGTTTTGGCTCTGCCGATGTCTGGGCGGGCGCGGACATTCCAGCCGGAGCGCTGCTGCCGGGAGATCCGAATCGCCCTTCATAGGAGACTGCGATGCACGATAAGGGGCACAGCGGCGAACGCTGCCCCGCCTGCAAGGACGCAGTCGCGGCACTGCTTGAGCGTTGCTACGGACGGGTCGAGCGGAACAAGAATCTCTATTTACCTGCATTGCTTGACGAGTGGATTGGCGGACCCTGCGGCGCTGACCTCTCGGTGATTCACTCGGCACTCGGCGATCTTCGAGGAAATAAAAATTTCGCCAACCCGGCTTGGAGATCCGAGGTCGACTTCTTCGTCTCCGATCCTGAATTCATAGTGGAGTTCGATGAATCTCAGCACTTTACCGCCCCGCGAGCCGAAGCGCTCGAACACTATCCTCCGGGTCTTTCCATCGGATTTCCTATCGAAGATTGGCACAGGCATTGTGTCGAGATCAACGCCCACGACAACGATCCAGTCGATCGAGATGAGAAGCGGGCGTGGTACGACACCCTTCGAGACTTTGCGCCCAAGCGGCTCGGGCTCGGTCCGACGGTCCGTCTCTACTCGCGGGAACGCGAGTGGTGTTCCCTCGATCCGAACCGGGAGATGGATGTGGAAGCGTTCCGGATGCTGATCGATGAGCGACGCGATATCGCCCGATCCGGAGAGCCGCTGTCAATCGAGAATCAAGATCGGTTAATGCCGTGGGTCGCCACAGTCATGCTCTCGTCGAACCGCCCGAAGGAGCGAGAGAAGGATCCAGCTTTCGATGAGGGGCGGTTTCAGGCATTGCCGTGCATCATCGAGGCCGTGTTGGCCTCGACGGCTGGGGACGGTGTGATCCTCTTTCCAGGAGGGTGGGTGCATGGCGGATTCGACACAGCTGCATCCCAAATCGAACCTCTCTTCCAGTGTGCACATTCAGTCCTCACTGAGGCCCGCGAACGGCAAGTCGTGGTCTGTATCGGCATCGATGGCCGGTTCAACCGTCCACTTGAGAACGACCCGTACGACCAGGACCAGCTTGCAGTCGCCTTTGACCGAACGGGCCTCATCGCAGCCGGCAGGAAATTCTTCTGGACCGACGAAGACGAGCGCGACAGCATCACCTTGGCAGCGGGATACGCGGAGAGAGAGGAGGGCCTTCCAAGAACCTTCACTGTCGGTGACACAGGGTTTTACCTTTTTGTCTGCTACGACATTTACGGTCCAGCGCGAAAGCCGGATAAATATCCAAACCCAGGAGTCGATGTCGGTCTCAACTTAATCCACCGGTTTTGTCCTAAGAAACAGGGGCCTTCGCAGACGAACTACTTCCCGCGCCATGGGTTTGCCCCGGTTTCCCGCAACTGGAAAATACCGATCTTCGGGACTGGAGTCTTCTATCGCCGTCCTCTCGAAGCAAACTGGCCCTCTGGTGTTTGGCACCCCCTAGAATCCGAGGGGCTCCTGACCCATTACGATGAATACGGCATCTCCCCCGCGAAAACCATCGGCCCGATCGCTGTCGAGGAGAGGGAAGTCGTAGTCCGTGTATACGAGGGATACCGTCCTGCCAAACCGGCTGTGGGGAGAAGTGAGGCGGCCGATCCTGCGCGAAAGGGAGGGAAGGGTGGAAGCGGAGGGCGTCGCGATCAGTTTCCCGTGGACGATCTTGCCGACCAGAGAGAGGTTTTCTTCGAGTCGGTTCGACGCTTTGCGGAGGGGCACCGTCGGTCTGGTGAAATACGCAATATGCGGACAAAACCGAAAGACCAGTGCTGGGTCGACATCGAGAGTTGGAGGCGGCTCGGGAAGTGGCGTCCACTTTACGAGTTCTACGACTTGATCGAACGTCAGGGTCGTGATGAGGTCACGGTCGAGTTCCAGTGCGGCACCGCACCCTACGGTGCCCTTGCGAACCTGATCAAGGAACAGATGGCGGTCATCGCGGCCGAGATGCCCGGGTTGCCCCGACCAAACGTCGACACGACGACCCCGAAAGGCTGGACCCGGCTTCAGTTCACCTACCCCGGCACAGCCAACCCCGATGAGATCGCCGGCGGCATGCGCGTCCTGATCGACCGGACCCGCCGGGACGTCGACGTGTGGCTCGCCGAGCACGGGAACGCATAAGAGGTCCGCGCGCCCACGACCAGCCATGACCGAGGCCGACTGCCCCGGGGACGGGATCGACTGGCTCGAGGCCTGGCGCTGCGGGCAGCGGCGGCACCGGTCGTCGCGGAGCTTCGACGACGGCCGGCACCTCTGGAGCCGGGAGAAGAACGCCCGCCGGTACGACGCGTCCTCGCGCGACGAGTACGCGCCGCGAGTGGCCGAGACGATCGCGGGCCTGCCGCTCACGCCGACAACGCGGGTCCTCGACATCGGGGCCGGACCGGGCACGCTCGCGCTCCCGATCGCGCCCCGCGTCCGCGAGGTCGTGGCGGTCGAGCCCGCCGAGGGCATGGTCGCCGTCCTCGAGGAGCACCTCGCCCGCGACGGGATCGGCAACGTCCGCGCCGTCCGGAAACGGTGGGAAGACGTCGACCCGACTTGCGACCTCGATCCGCCGTTCGACCTCGTGATCGCCTCGTTCTCGATCACGATGGACAAGATCGGGGAGGCGCTCCTGAAGATGGACGCGGTCACGGCCCCTGGTGGGATAGTCGCGCTCTACTGGTTCCTCGACCCCTCGTTCTACGAGGTCCATTCGGCCGTGCTCTGGCCTTCGCTCCACGGCGGGCCGTATCGCGGCGGGCCGAAGGCGGACGTGCTCTTCCAGGTCCTGGTCCAGCTCGGATTCCTGCCGCACGTCGACGTGCTCGCCTTCGACCGGACCTACCGTTTCGCCGACTTGGACGAAGCCCTCGATCACTTCGCCTCGCGGTTCAGCGCGGAGAGCGATGAGCAGCGCTCCCGGCTCCGCACCTACATCGGGACGCTCACCGGAGCGACCGGGGCCAATGAGATTGTCATCCGCCACCCCTCGCGCTACGCGAAGGTCTGGTGGCAGAAGAAGTAGACGGATCAGTCGGCCGTCTGCCCGGCCTCGAGGGTCGGGGCCGAGCGCTCGCCGAGGCTTCCGACGAACCGCTCGATCCGGCGTACGGCCTCGGAGAGATCTTCGCGCGAGACCGCGTAGGCGCAGCGGAGGTGGCCCGCGCCGCCCGCGCCGAAGACCGAGCCCGGCACGACCGCCACGCGCTCCTCGGCGAGGAGCCGCTCGGCGAACTCGACGTCGGAGAGGCCCGTCCCCTCGACCGACGGGAACGCGTAGAACGCTCCGTCCGGGACGTGGCAGGCGAGGCCCGCCCGGTTCAGGCCCGCGACGATCAGGTTCCGCCGGAGGCGATACTCCTCGACCATCGCGCGCTTCTCATTCGCCGCCGAGCGGAGGGCCCCGAGCGCGGCCACCTGGCCCATGTGCGGAGCGCAGAGCATCACGTACTGGTGGATCTT
>DUGU01000083.1:1444-4897 GCA_013331215.1 Methanoregulaceae archaeon | reverse complement strand
CCCGCACTTCGAACAGGCCGACGGATCGAACTTCGGCATGAAGACCCGCCACGAGCCGGTCTTGTTCTCCCGCGATTGCCCGGGCGCGGCGGCGCAGCCGACGTTGAGCGCCATCAGGCCGCCTCCGCCTTGGCTTTCATCTCGTCGTAGGCCCTGCGGGTGGTCTCGATATTCTTCTCGGCGAGTGCACCGGAGAAGCGGTGCCGGAGGGCCCCGACCAGGGTCTCGAACGAGACCAGGCCCGTGGCGGCGGCGAACGCGCCCATCAGGGCCGTGTTGGTGATGGGCAGGCCCAGAGTCTCGAGCGCGATCGTGGTCGCGTCGAGAGTCAGGACGCGGACGCCGGCGGGCACGGGAAAGTCGGGGGCCCGCTCGGTGTTGATGATCGCGATTCCGCCGGGACCCATGCCCTTGAAGACGTCGACGTCCCGGATCAGAGTCGGGTCCTGGACGATCACGAAGTCGGGCTCGTAAACCTGGCTCCGGAGCCGGATCGGCCGGTCGCTGAACCGGACGAAGGCCTGGACCGGTGCGCCCCGCCGTTCGACGCCGAAGGCCGGGAAGGCCTGGACGAACTTCCCGCCCTCGAACGCGGCGACCGCGATCAGTTCGGCTGCGGTGACCGAGCCCTGGCCGCCCCTGCCGTGGATGCGTAGCTCCTGCATAGTCGTCCCTTAATCTTACATGATAAATCCTTATAAATCCTGCCCGGCTAAAACGGACCATTCTTCAGCGGTCGACCGGGATCCCCAGGATCTCGTCGGCACCGCCGAATACGTCGCGGGCGATCCGAACGAGGCCACGGGCGGCCGCCCACTCGTCCCCCACCGCGACGGGCCGGTCGAGAAGGCCCGCGACCTCATCCGCGACCCGCGGGGCGAGAGAGCCGGCGAGGACGACCGTCGCGTCCGGCGCGAGCATAAGCAGGCTCGCACACTCCATCGCGGCGAACATCGCGATCGTCGCGAGGCGCTCCGGCTCGGGGATCGTGTACTCGACGCCGGCGTGGAGGAAGGCCTGGTTCGCCGTCTCTTCGCCCAGGTCGATCCGCCGGATCGCGTCCACGTCGAGCGCGCCGTGGCGCAAGCCCGGTGCGAAAACACAGGCGTCGAATGCTCCCACGACCCGTCCGTCGCGGACGAGGAGCGAGACCGTGTTCGACGAGATGTCCGCGACCACGACGTCGGGGCCGTGCTCGTGGACGGCGAGATACGCGATCCCGAGTTTCTCGGGACTGCTCTGGTGCGAGTAGGCCTTGAACCGCGGGTCCGTGGGCGAGCCGCGGTGGAGCCCCGGGATCACGACCGTGGGGATGTCGCTCGCGGCCATCGCGTCGAAGACACGCGTACCGCCGCCGATATGCTCCCCCGCTCCCTCGCGGCTCACCACGCCGCGGTTCCGGACGCACTCGATCGAAGTGACGGCGCCGATACCGTCGCCCATCGAGTAGGTGAGCGCGCACCCCTCTATCGACCCGATCGAACCGAGCTGTTCGAGCGCGGCGAGCTCGAAGGCGCAGGCGTCGGGCCGGGAGAGCTTGAAGGCCCCCGTCTCGGTGGCAAAGCGCATAGCGGTCGTGCCGTGGTCGATCCCGAGATACATCGCAGTACTCGTATAGGGGCGGCACCCTATAATGATACGATGTTCAGCGTCGTGACCGGCGGGGCCGGGTTCATCGGCTCGCACCTCGTGGACGCGCTCGTCGCGCGGGGCGACGAGGTGCTCGTGATCGACAACCTCTCGACCGGTGAGCGGGGGAACCTTGCCGCCCACATCGACGACGGGCGGGTCGAGCTCCTGGTCGCGGATCTCCTCGGCGACGGCTGGCAGTCGTGGCTCGCCGGGGCCGACCGGGTCTACCACGTCGCGGCCGATCCCGACGTCCGTGGAGGCGCGTCCTCGCCGGCCTCGATGTTCGAGGAGAGCGTGGTCGCGACCATGCGGGTGCTCGAGGCCATGCGCGAGGCGGGCGTGCCCGAGATCGCGTTCACCTCGACCTCGACCGTCTACGGCGAGGCGACCGTGATCCCGACGCCCGAGGACTACGCCCCGATGGTCCCGATCTCCGTCTACGGTGCGGGCAAGCTCGCCTGCGAGGCGATGATCGGGGCGTACTGTCACTCGTTCGGGATGCGCGCGTTCGTCTTCCGGTTCGCGAACATCGTGGGGGAGCGCTCGAACCACGGGGTCTCCTGGGACTTCATCCGCAAGCTCCGGGCCGATCCGCATGTCCTCGAGATCCTCGGCGACGGGCGGCAGACCAAGTCCTACCTCGAGGTCCACGCCTGCGTGGACGCTTTCCTGTACGTCTGCGACCACGCGGCGGAGACTGTCAACACTGTCAACATCGGCTCTGAGGACTGGGTCGACGTGGTCACGATCGCGGACCTCGTGGCCGATGCGATGGGGCTCGAGTCCGTCGAGCACCGGTTCACGGGCGGAGATCGGGGCTGGGTCGGCGACGTGCCCCGCATGCGCCTCGCCATCGACCGGCTCAAGACCCTCGGATGGCGCCCACCGCTCGGCTCGCGCGAGAGCATGGAGCTGGCGATCCGGGCCCAGCTCGGTGCGGCATGAAGGTCGTCGTCCTCCTCGGGGACGGCATGGCAGACGAGCCCCTAGCAGAGCTCGGCGGCCTGACCCCGCTCGAGTACGCCGAGACGCCGAACATGGACAGGGTCGCCCGCGAGGGGCGAACAGGGCTCGTCGCGACCGTGCCCGACGGCTTCGAGGCCGGGTCGGATGTCGCGAACCTCGGGCTGCTCGGGTACGACCCGGCACTCTACTATACCGGCCGCGGTCCGCTCGAGGCCGCAAGCATGAGGGTCGCCCTCGCCGACGACGACGTCGCGTACCGCTGCAACCTGGTCACGGTCGTGGACGGCGTCATGGCCGACTTCTCTGCCGGCCACATCACGAGCGCCGAAGGGGCCTGCCTCCTCGCCTCCCTCCAGCCGGCGGTTCCATCCGTGAGGCTCGTACCGGGGATCTCGTACCGGAATCTTCTCGTTGCCCCCGGTGGCTCCGGGGACCCCGGGACGCCGCCGCACGACATAGCGGGCCAGCCGATCGGCGCCTATCTCCCGACAGGCCCCGACCGCGAACTCCTGCTCGCCTGCATGGCCGCCGCGGAAGAGGTCTTCGCCGGCCACCCCGTCAACCGCGATCGGATAGCGGCTGGGAAACCCCCCGCGACCGGGATCTGGCCCTGGTCAGGCGGGCACCGGCCGGCCCTACCTTTCTTCGCGGACCGGTTCGGGGTGGCGGGCGGGATGATCTCGGCCGTCGACCTGCTCAACGGCATTGCTCGGTACGCGGGACTCGAAGTGATCGTCGTACCCGGAGCCACCGGATACCTCGACACGGACTACGACGGCAAGGCCCGGGCCGTGCTCGCCGCGCTCGGCCGGCTCGACTTCGTCTACTGCCACGTCGAGGCCCCCGACGAGGCCG
>DUGU01000083.1:0-1403 GCA_013331215.1 Methanoregulaceae archaeon | reverse complement strand
TGCGGCTGAAGACCCACACGCGTGAACCGGTGCCGGTGGCAATCCGCGGGCTCGGCACGGACGGCACGCGCCGCTTCTCGGAACGCGAAGCGGAGAAGGGCGACCTCGGGCGGCTCGAAGCGACGGCGCTCCTGCCGCTCCTGCTCGGGCGACCGTAGGATCGGCATCAGCACCCTTGCCTCATCACCGGTCAGTGGGGGTAACTCTCATCATCTGCCGTCACCGCGGGTCCGCCGCGGAAGGGATACGCATATATACGGGGCTCCGGACTATTGTTTTTTCCCCAGACGGGGACCCGCGGATCGGAGAAGGGATCGAACCGGGACCGAGATGCCGGACCTGCTGACCCCTGCATCATCACTTCTGTTTTTATAGAAAAATGGACCCCGAGTCATCGAGATCTGCGCCTCACGGTGCGGCCGGTTACGACCGATCGTCCGGGAGGACGTGCGATCGACCTCGGCGATTGTACGGACCATTCCAGCACCGGACCCGGGATAACGGAACCAAGCCGACAGCTCTAGCGAATGATATACGACCCGGAGTTTTATGGCGATGTGCTGATGGTGCGGGGTTGATCGCGAGGGTGGGGGGGTGAGACTGTCTCTCTCAAGATTGTTCCATTATTCCCCCTCTTCCGCCACCCGAACGAAGCATCGATTCTTAATACTCTCCCGGATTTCTTCCCGCCAGTGCGACTCGTCGCCTACCACTCGAGCCTCCCCAGACAGCCATGCAATTCCCGACAGCCGGATAATCCCGGGCCACGCAACGATATACAGTATTCCGTTCCGTCAGATTATTTACAGGAAAGGGGAAGGAGAATGAAACAAGCCGACCTCGCAGATAGGATCGATATGTTCGGACGGATGATGATCGCCCTTGAGGAGATTGAGGCGTGCCGGGAGTGTGTCTCCCTCATGCCCGAAGTCAGAATGAACATGGTATTTGCACAACCGCACGCAAAAAACTCCGATGAAGTCATGGCCGTAGATGGCCGGATCACCATCTTCAACGGCATACTAAGGGGTGCCGGGAGAGTCCGGTTCGGTGCATCGAGCCATATGGCACGGTTCATCGTCGAACTCATGAAGACCGACCCGTCCGCCCGGGCCGGGATCGATTTCGGAAATCCCTCCGGTTTCTCAGACTGGCTGTCAAACTATTGTATTCAGCAGGGCTGGGTGTTTACCATGATAGATCGGAGGACCGAACCTGCCGAAAGCCGGATTGCAGAGGGATCATCGATGCAGTGGAAGGCGGCAGAGGCGGTGAGGACCGGGGGCGGAATAGTGCCGAAGATTATTTGCGATGCCGGAGGAATAGGAAAAGAGCAGGTCTGTATCATCGTGGGCACCGAACCCATCGGGGTCGCATTGGATCTGCGTGAGGTTGCCAGAGCT
>DUGU01000234.1 GCA_013331215.1 Methanoregulaceae archaeon | reverse complement strand
CGACCGACGGGTTGATCAGCCGGGCGATCTCGGTCCCGAGCATGCCCGCAGTGATCCCGTAGTCGCCGCCGACGTGGTACGGGTTGACGTGGGCCACGAGGTACTGGTCGATCAGCGCGTCGGGGTGGTGGTGGTCGACCACGATCAGCTTGAGGCCGAAGACCCGCGCCTGCTTCATGGCCGGCTCGTCCTCCTCGGTCGAGCCGTTGTCGNNAGGTACTTGTCGATGGTTGCATCCGGGTGGTGGTGGTCTATCACCACGAACGGGATGTCGTACACGCTTGCAATCTTGTATGCCGGTTCGTCCTCCTCTGTTGAACCATTATCGGTGAGGAGCACGAGCGGCATCTTCTGGCCGTACCGGGCCAGATCCTTGGTCGCGAAGTCGAGGTCGCGGGTGATGTCCTCGATCTCGTAGAAGGGGGCCTTGGACGGTGCGCGCTTGAAGAGGAAGTAGTCGGCGTCGAAGTCCCCGCCGGACTCGCGGATCAGGGAGACCACGGCCTGCTCGATCGCGACGGCCGAGCAGATGCCGTCCGCGTCGGCGTGGTGGCGGAGAAGGATCGGCTGCGAGACGAAGACCGCCTTCCGGATCGCCTTCGCGACCTCGCGCATCTGCGGCCGGAGCAGGGTCATCACGTCGCTCTCGACCAGCAGCGGGATCTCGGCGGGCTCCGCCCGGCGCTCGAGGGCCTCCTCGATCCGGGCTTTGACCTCGTCTGCCTCCGGGCCCGCGAGGACCGTGAGCGACCCGACCTCGATCTGGACCTGCGAGTTGCGCTGCATCGCCTGGCCGTAGACCTGGACGATGTCGCCGAGGTTCGCCTCGGGGTAGGCCCGGACGCCGGCCTCGACGAAGGCGGCCGCGTTCTCGGTCCCGGTGTCGTCGACGAGCGTGAAGATGGTCGGGCCGCTGGTCTGTTTGACCTGGGCGATCTCGCCGACGACCGTGACGGTCCGGCCGATGCGGCTGCCGAGCTCGACGAGCCGGGTCGTCGTGACCTTCTTGGTCACGTTTTGCTCCTCGTACGACGGCAGGATGACCTCCTCGAGGTCGATGTTGCCGTTCGGGCGGATCTGCTTGACGCGGACCAGGATCTCGTCGCCCTCCTCGTGGTTGGTCCGGACGTTGGACTTGTGGACCAGGCCCTTGAGGCGGTCGGTGAGCTGGACGAAGGTGCCGAAGGTGGCGAACCCCTGGACGCGCCCCACGTAGATGGTGCCGACTTCGACATCCGAGATGTCGCAGGCGGGGCTGAGGCGGTAGACGGTGACGTTTGCTGGACTCATATGGATCGATCCGAAGTATTGTCGTGTATCCGGCGTATGCGCGGTGGATCACATATGGACGGCCCGATATATAGATGCCGCAGAAATGGTTGAAGCAGCGGTGCGGGCGGGTCTGTCGCCGCGGCGACGAGCGGAGACGGGTCGGAAAAAAGTATTCAGGCCGCCGGGACCTTCTGCTCGACGACAATCCGCGACGGGGACGGGAGCTTGTACCCTCCCTTGCGCACGGCCTCTTTCGCCTTGTCGATGTACTGCTCGTTGGTGTAGACCGTGAAGATCTTCTGCCTCGGCGCGACGCGGGCGGCGGTCCCGACGGCCTTGCCGAAGGCGAGCCGCATCCCTTCCGAGACACGGTCGGCGCCGGCGCCGGTGGCCTGCTTGTTCTCGCGGAGGACGTGGTGGGGGAAGGTCCGGATCTTCAGGTGGAAGTTCTGCCGGCCGATCTCCGACATGAGTTTCCTGTTGATCGAGATGCGGGCCGCCTCGAGGGCCGTGTGGCGGATCTGGCAGGCCTCCTCGACCTCGAGGGAGATCTCGACCGAAAAGTCGGCTGAGAGATTGCCCATCTCGAACTGGACGATCTTGGAGCCCGGAACGCCTCCCATGTATTCGCGACGCGTATATGCCTTCTTTGAAAGGTTCCTGTACATCTTGCCGGGTTTTCTGACCATAACGTAAACTCCTCGTAAACTGCCGTGCTTTATAAAATCGAGACCAAGGGTATTAAACCTTGCTTCACCGGACCTGCCGGCCTTCGTCGATCAGGCCGAGGACGTGCCGCCGAATCGCGGCGCACTCCTCGCAGGTGCGGTCCCGCGGGCGCGGCTCGCGGACCTCGACGACCTCGCGGATCTGGCCCGGGCGCGCCGTGAGCACCACGATCCGGTCGGCGAGGAAGACGGCCTCGTCGACCGAGTGGGTGACGAAGAGCACGGTCTTCTTCGTCTTGGTCCAGATCTCCAGGAGCTCGCGCTGCATCGCGTTCCGCGTCTGGGCGTCGAGCGCCCCGAAGGGCTCGTCCATCAGCACCACGGCCGGGTCCGTCGCGAGCGCCCGGGCGACCGCGACCCGCTGCCGCATCCCGCCCGAGAGCTCGTACGGGAACGAGTCGGCGAAGCCGTCGAGGCCGACGAGCTCGAGGTACTCGCGGGCCCGTGCCAGGCGCTCCTCCTTTCCGACGCCGGCGAGCTCCAGGCCGAAAGCGATGTTGTCGATGACGCGCCGCCAGGGATAGAGCGAGTAGTCCTGGAAGATCATGCCGAGGCGCGGTGTCGGCCCGGTTACGGGGACGCCGTCGACGCGCACCTCGCCCTCGCTCGGGGTCTCGAGCCCGGCGATGATCCGCAGCAGCGTGGTCTTGCCGCACCCCGACGGGCCGAGGAGGCAGACGAACTCCCCCTCGGCGACGGAGAGCGAGACGTCGCGGAGGGCCTCGGTGCCCTCGCCCTGGTCCACGGCAAACCGTTTCGAGACGTGGTCGACTTCGAGTTTCATCGTTCGAGCTCCCTCCAGCTGAAGCGGCGCAGCTCGACCTGGCGGAGCGCGAGGTCGATCCCGAGCCCGATGATCCCGATCACGATCATGCCCGCGACGATCACCTGGACCTGGCTGAAGTTGTACGAGTAGAGGATCAGGTACCCGAGGCCGGAGTTCGTGCCCGGCATCATCTCTGCCGCGACCACGCACATCCAGGCGATCCCGAACCCGACACGCATTCCCGTCCAGATCGTCGGGAGCGCGCCGGGGAGGATCACCCGCGCCAGCAGCTGCCGCTCGGTCGCGCCGAGGGTCATGGCGGCCTCGACCCAGGTCCGCTTGACCGACCGGACGCCGTCGAGGGTGTTGAGCAGGACCGGGAAGAAGGCGCCGAGCGCGATGATGAAGACCATCGAGGTCAGGCCGATCCGGAACCAGGCGAGGGCGAGCGGGACCCAGGCGAGCGGCGGGACGGGGCGGAAGAGCTGGACCATCGGGTCCACGAGCTCCTCGACGAGCCGCCAGCGGCCCATCGCGATCCCGAGCGGGATCGCCAGGGCCGCGCCGACGAAGAAACCGATCAGGACCCGTTCGAGCGAGACGGCCGCGTTCTGCAGGAGCGAGCCCGTGCCGAGGATCGAGGCGAAGGGCGTGGCGAGCACGGCCGCGACGGACTCGAGGGTCGGCAGGACGAACGGGTTGTTGATCAGGACCGCCGCGAGCTCCCAGGCGACGAGAAAGAGGACGGGGAGGACCGCCCAGCGGAGCCTCCGGGCGACTCCGTGGTTCCGACGATTCCGGGCGATCCCTGGCATTCTCCTCCCTTATCCTTCGGTGACCGTGAAGCCCGCGTCCTTGAGGGCGAAGCGGAGCATCACGTCCTGGATCGAGCCCTTGGACGGGGCCGCGATCTTCAGGGGCTTCCCTTCGGCCGAACGGGTCTTCGCCCACGCGGTGAAGGTCGCCCAGTCCGTCGCCGGCGAACCGGCGGTCGCGACAAGGCCCGAGCCCTCGTTATTGATGGGATGAAGGACCTTAATAGGGGTTCCCTTGTCGATCGCCGCCATCGCCGGGGGCACGCCCGCGAAGGTCATCTGGACGCTGTTCGTCGCGGCGAGCTGCATCAGCTCGGGGCCCGCGTTCGCGGCGATAAGGTGAACCTCGGCCACGGTCTGGCCGTTCACGACCAGGTCGCAGACGTCGGGCGCGGACTTCGTCGCGTCCCGCGGCACGAGGGCGATCCCATAGGTGTCCTTCATGTACTGCGACTTCTTGATCGCGATGAGGAGCGCGGCCGAGTGCATGTCGGCCTTGAGGTACCCGAGCGTGATCGGGCCCGAGGCCTTCGCCGGTGTCACGAACTGCCTGGAGACGACCTGCTGCGACGCCGCCTGGTACGGCCCGAAGTCGAAGATGATCGCGTCCATCTGGGCGGGGGTCGCGTTCGCGAGCCGGCCCGTGATCAGCCCGAGGGCCTTCTGCGCGGCCACGAAGTCCTTGGTGCCGTTGACCCAGCCGGCGGTCGGCTCGTTCGTGTACCGGACGGTGTCGATCGCGTCCTCCATCACGTCGACCGAGCCGACGGAGACATTGCCGTAGGTGAAGTTGGAGCGGCCCACGAACCAGTCGGCGAGGATGTCCGCGGACTCGTTGGGGTGGTCGGCGATGTACTTGCTGCCGAGCATAGTGACGGCCGAGATCGAGTTGACGAACTGGGGGTTCGTGGCGAGGAGGTCCTCGCGGGTCGAGAGCACGCAGCACGGGTGGTTGATCCACTCCCCTGCGGGCGGCAGGTCCTGCGACGGCTCGACGAGCTGGGCGATCCGCGACTCGGTCGCGATCGAGACGAACGGCTGCCAGGCGATGTAGCCGTCGATCTGCTTGGTCGCGAGCAGGTTCGGCATGGGGCCGACGCCCTGGCTGTACAGGACGCCGACCGTGGCGTTGGCGGTCTGGTTCCCGCCCGGGGTCGTGGTGCAGCCGGCGCCGAGGAGGGCCACGGCGGCCACGACGGCCAGCACGAGCATCAATCTTCGTGAATTCATGAGCGATCGATGTGCCATCCGTGATGATATACATATTCCTATCGGCCGGAAAAATTCTATTATGAGGTAACTTTCACCCCGATTTTTTCAACTTCTGTACTCTCAAATCCCCTCGTCTGTCCAACCATGACGATACGGTCCCGGCCGCGGCCGCATGCATCGCGATGCCGGTCCGCCGATCTCCGCCGACACCCTCATGTCGCCCGGCGCCGAGCTAGTAGGGAACGGCATGGTACGGGATGTGGTGCGGGGCGGGCGCCTCGAGGGAGAGCGGACCGGTGACGTGGCGTGGATCCTGTCGTCGGCCGGGGCGGACCGTTTCATCGGCGAGGCGGACCTCCTGGTGGACCTCGCGCACGTACTGATGCTCGGCCGGCAGGGGATCGTCGAGCCGGCGCATGTCCGGACCCTCCTCGGCGGCCTCCTCGCCCTCCGCGACGACGGCCTGCCCGCGTCGGTCTACGACCCCGCGTACGAGGACGTCCACGCCGGGATCGAGGCCCACCTCACGGCCATGGTCGGCGAGGAGGCCGGCGGCCGGCTCCACGTCGGGCGCTCGCGGAACGATGAAGTCGCGACCTGCCTGCGCCTCCGCCTCCGCGACGAGCTGCTCGCCCTCGCCGGCGAGGTCTGCGAGCTCCGGCGCGTCCTCGCCGGGACCGCGTCCGCGCACGTCGAGACGGTCATGCCAGGCTTCACCCACCTCCAGCCGGCGCAGCCGACCACGCTCGCCCACCACCTGCTCGCGTACGCGGCCGCCTTCGAACGCGACACGGCCCGCCTCCTCGACGCGTACGCCCGCACGAACCGGTCGCCCCTGGGATCGGCTGCGTTCGCCTCGACCGGGTACCCGCTCGACCGGGAATGGACCGCGAGCCGGCTCGGCTTCTCCGGGGTCCTCGAGAACTCCATGGACGCGGTCTCGGGCCGGGACTTCGCCCTCGAGGCGCTCTCGGCCGCAGCCGTCCTGATGGCCGGCGCGAGCCGGCTCGCGGACGAGCTCGTGCTCTGGTCCTCGCCGCTCGTCGGCTTCGTCGTCCTCGACGACGCGTACTGCTCGACCTCCTCGATCATGCCCCAGAAGAAGAACCCCGATACGATGGAGCTGGTCCGGGCCAAGGCGTCCACGGTCGCGGGCGCGCTCGCGGCCGCGCTCGGGATTGTAAAGGGCCTCCCGCAGGCGTACAACCGCGACCTGCAGGAGCTCAGCCCCCAGCTCTGGCGCGGCATCGAGGAGACGCGGCGGTCTATCCGCGTCCTGGCCGGCGCGATCGGGACGGCGCGTTTCCGGACCGGGCGGATGGCCGAAGAGGCCGCCGCAGGGGGCTCGACCGCGACCGAGCTCGCGGATACACTCGTACGAGAGTTCGGACTGCCGTTCCGGACGGCCCACCACGTGGTCGCCCGCGCCGTCCGTGACGGGAAACTTGACCTCGCCGGACTCGAGGCCGCGGCCCAGGCGTCGGCCGGGCTCTCGCTCGTCGGGGCCAGCCTCGACCAGGCCCGGATCGACCGCGCCCTCGACCCGCTCGTGACGGTCCGCGTCCGCACGGTCATGGGCGGCCCGGCGCCGGACGCGGTCGGGGCCCAGCTCGCGTCCGCGGCCTCGCGCCTCGCCCGGGACCGGGCCTTCGTCGAGCGGGAGGAGGCCCGGGTGAAGGCCCGGATCGACGAGCTCCTCGCCGAGGCCCGGGAGGCGGCCGAATGACCGCCCTCCACTCCGGCGACCGCGTCGCCTGCACGGTCGGCCCGACGAACCTCACGGGCACGTACATCACGGACCGCGCCGGGATGCGCGTGGTCAAGCTCGACAGCGGGTACAACATCGGCGTCGACCCGGAACGGGTCTCCTTCCTCGAGCGGGTCCCCGCAACGCCCTCGCCCGCCGTCGAGGCCGCGCAGGACCCGGACCTGCCCGAGCTCGCCATCGTCTCGACCGGGGGGACCATTGCTTCCCGGATCGACTACCGGACCGGGGCCGTGACCAGCCAGTTCACGGCCGCGGACATCCTCCGCGCCATCCCCGGCCTCGCCGAGATCGCCCGGTACCGGACGGAGGTCCTCGCGACTATCCTCTCCGAGAACATGACCCCGGCCCTCTGGCAGGAGCTCGCCCGCGCCGTCCACGGCGCGATCGCCGACGGCGCGGCCGGCGTGATCGTCACGCACGGCACGGACACCATGTCGTACTCGGCCGCGGTGCTCGCGTTCATGCTCTCGACCCCGGTCCCGGTCGTCTTCGTGGGCTCGCAGCGCTCGGCCGACCGCCCGTCCTCGGACAACGTGATGAACGGCGTCTGCGCGGCATCGGCCGCCGTCTCCGAGCTCGGCGAGGTCGCGGTCGTGATGCACGAGGGCCCCTCGGACGACCGGTGCGCGATCCACCGCGCGACCCGCGTCCGCAAACTCCACACCTCGCGGCGCGACGCGTTCCGCTCCGTCGGCTCGCCCCCGCTCGGGACGGTCGCCTTCCCCGAGCGGACGGTCGAGCTCGGCGCGGACGCGGTCCGCCGCGGCTCACGGCCCCTCGCCCTCGACGACCGGCTCGAGCCCAACTGCGGCCTCGTCCAGTTCTACCCCGGCATGGACCCGGCCCTGCTCGGCGCGTTCGCCGGGTACGCCGGGCTCGTCGTGGCCGGCACGGGCCTCGGGCACGTCTCGACGCCCTGCATCGAGCGGCTGGGGGCCCTGGTCGAGAACGGGACCGCAGTCGTGATGACCTCGCAGTGCCTGGACGGCCGGGTCTGCGATCGCGTCTACGACACGGGCCGCGACCTCCTCGCCTGCGGCGTGATCGAGGGAGCGACCATGCTCCCCGAGGTCGCGCTCGTGAAGATGATGTGCGTGCTCGGCCGCACGCGCGACCCCGACGAGGTCGCGTCGATGATGCAGACGGACATGGCCGGCGAGGTCCTCGGGAGGACGCCCCATGGACTATAATGCGATCGGGCTCGTCTCGGGGATCGAGATCCACCAGCAGCTCG
>DUGU01000002.1 GCA_013331215.1 Methanoregulaceae archaeon | reverse complement strand
ACCTGCTCGCGCCGCCGGGCACGAGCGGCAAGGACCGGGGCTCGGACATCCGCGAGGGCAAGGCGACCCTGATCACGATCCTGGCCCGCGACCGGGGCCTGGACCTCTCCCCGTTCCGCCGCCCCCTCTCGGAGGCGGAGATCGAGGAGGTGATCGGCCTCGTTGCCGATCAGGGCATCTTCGACGAGGTCCGGGGCCGGGCCCACGGGATCGTGCGTGACGCGTCGGCCCTGCTCAAGATCCTCCCCGATACGGAGGAGCGCCGGCTCCTTCTCGCGCTCGGCGAGTATTTCGTGGCACGGGGCGCCTNNACGTGGACGAGCTCCGCGATCGGCTCCTCGTCCACGCGCTCGAGAACGCGGTCAAACATCGGGGCACGCCGAAGGCCGGCGCGATCATCGGGGCTGTGATGGGCCGGTACCCGGAACTCCGGCCGCGGGCGGCTGAGGCGAAGGCGCTGATTGACTCGGTGATCGCCGAGGTCGACGCGCTCGATCACGACGAGCGGACGGCATGCCTGGCCGCTCTCGCGCCCGAGCTCCTCGAGGTCCGCGAGACCGGGCCGCGCGACCGGTACGCGCTCCCCCCGCTCTCCGACGCCGCGAACGGAGTCGTGATGCGCTTCGCCCCGAACCCGTCCGGTCCGCTTCACCTCGGGCATGCGCGGGCTGCGGCCCTGAACGACGCCTACGTCCGGCAGTACGGCGGCCGGTACATCCTGCGGATCGAGGATACCGACCCGAAGCGGGTCGACCCTGAAGCGTACCGGTCCGTGCCCGAGGACATGGCATGGCTCGGATGCGCCATCACCGAGACCGTGTACCAGTCGGACCGGCTCGAGCTCTATTATGAATACGCCCGCCGCCTGATCGAGCGCGGTGGGGCATATGTCTGCACCTGCGAGAACGAACGCTTTCGTGAGCTCCGGCAGGCGAAGACGGCCTGCCCGTGCCGCGCGCGGGAGGTCGAGGAGGATCTCGCCCGTTTCGAGGGAATGCTCGCGGGCGAGTACGCCGAGGGTGAGGCATCGCTCCGCGTCAGGACCGACCTCGAGGCGCCGGATCCGGCTCTCCGCGACTTTCCCGTCTTCCGGATCCTGACCTCGACCCTTCATCCGCGAATCGATGCGTCCGTCTACCCGCTCATGAACTTCTCGGTCGCGGTCGACGACCACCTGCTCGGGTGCACCCACGTGATCCGGGGCAAAGATCACATCGCGAACACGCGCCGACAGCAGTTCATCTACGACTGGTTCGGCTGGACTCCGCCACACTTCCGCCACTACGGTCGGATGGGGATCGAGGGGGTCGTCCTCTCGACCTCGGAGATGCGCGCCGGAATCGCGGCCGGCCGGTACGAAGGATGGGATGACATCCGGCTCGGGACGCTCCGGGCACTGGCGAGGCGCGGGATCGAGCCCGAGGCCGTGAAGCGGGCCATGCTCGCGATCGGGGTCGGCGAGACCGATATCCAGTTCTCCTGGGAGAACCTTTTCGCCGAAAACCGGGCGATCGTGGACCCGGTCGCGGACCGGCTCTGGTTCGTGCCGGACCCGGTGCCGGTCGAGGTCTCGGGCGCCCTTCCGCGGGAGGCCCGCCCGCTCCGGCACCCGGGCATGCCCGGGCGCGGCACGCGCACGCTCGCGTTCGACGGAATCGTGGTCGTGCCGGCCGCCGAGCTCGGGAGCGCGGTCTCGATGCTCCGGCTCAAGGACCTCTTCAACGTCGACGTCTCCGCAGTCGAGGACCGGTTCCTGTTCGCATACGCGGGGGACGACCTCGCGGAGGCCCGCGCCGCTCACGCCCCGATCGTCCAGTGGCTCCCGGTCGGCGAGACCGTGCCATGCACGCTCCGCCGTCCCGAGGGCGACCTTGCGGGCGTCTGCGAGCCGGCCGTTCGCGAGGCCGTGGGCAGGGTCGTCCAGTTCGAACGGGTCGGCTTCGTCCGGATCGACTGCGTCGGCCCCGACGGCGTCGTCGCTTACCTGACCCACCGGTAATCGGTTTAAAAAACGGACGGCAGCAGACTTCCTTTTTGATCTTCCGACCTTTTTTTCTCGACTCTCGCATTTCCGCCGTTCGGTGAAGCCGTTCTGGCCGTGCTGATAAATTTCGTCGTCGAGAGGGTACCGCGACGATATCTCCAGGCAGGCGTGCCGGCCGTACTCGCCATCCTCATGACCGCCGTCGAGCCCGTCGTCGGTCGGGAGAGCGTCCCCGACGTTCCCTGCATCCTTCACGATGCGGGCCGTGACTTTCCTTCCGGTGATCGGAATCGTAGCAACCAGCCCAATCCCGTTCGTCCTCTTCCGGGAACGGTGCATCCGGGGATGGCAGTGGGCGAACGTCCTCAGGGGCACGCCGTTCATGGCCCTCTACCCCCCGCGGGGGGTCACGGCCCGCGAAACACTGAGTGCTCGGGGGGCGGTGAGACCGCCACCGGTAGAGATGCATCTTGATTTCGTGATACAGAACCTCTCCCATTACCCCCGACCTTCCTCTACGCCATCGCTATCTATGGGATCGTCGCCGTCATCGATACGGAGAGAAGAACGGATGCCCGGTAGGATGTTGTCGGAAGTTTCGGATCTTGTCGAAGATAGGGATCGATGATCCCCTTGTCGCGCTCCCAGGGATCATCGCCGGGCCTTGTACGCGTCAACAGGCGAGGCGCTTGCCGGTCGGATAACAGTGGATGGCCCTCGGCCCCGGACGGAGCGCGACTACCCCGTGGCGGACGAGCCACTGGAGGTGGTACCGGATCTCCCAGCTCCGGTGGCTCTCGCTGTAGGTCTCGAAGAGCTCCTGGAGCGTGCAACCGGGCTTCGAGGTGATCAGGGTCAGCATCTGCCGCTGCAGGTTGATCCTCCGAAGCCGTTCCCTCATCCATGACCTCCACCATGGCGTCCGCCCTGGTCGATTGTATGTAATTACCCCTTTTCGTATATGTATATTGCGGATTGAGCAGAGGCCTATCAGTGCCGGAATACGCCAAATAAGAGAGTCGACGGAGACGATCGGGTTTTCCCAGGATCGGCTCCGTCGGACTCCGCAGGCCGATAACGAAAGGTATATCGGCGGCGAGGAGCAATCCAGTGGTGAATGAGCGCCCGCTTTTTTGACCGTTTTTTTCGTCCCAAACCCCATATCGTCGAGAGCGTGCCACCCCCCACCATCTCGCTCGGGGCCGGCATGGAGGTGCCCGAATACCGCACCAAGCCCTACTTCATCGTGGCCTCGGTCGAGATGGGCAACACCACCACCAAGTGCATCCTGACCGGGACGAGCCTGGAGACCGGCCGGAGCTACGTGATCAACAAAACGGTCTCGATGAGCCGCGACGTCCGGCCGCCGAGGCCGGGCGAGGAGGTCTTCGGCCAGACCCTCGACGGAACCGAGCTGACCCGGGCGTCCGTGACCGAGCTCGTCCGCGACACCCTGATCCAGTGCCACCGGGAGGCAGGCCTCTCGATCACGGACGACCTCGACTTCGTGGTCCGTTCGACGGGGGTGGTTGCGGCCATGGACTCGCCCGACCAGGTCGGGGACTTTGTCATCGCACTCGCGAACGGCTGTCTTGAGGCGGGCGTTCCCCCGCGGAAGATGACGCCGCCGATGTCCAAGGGGAACCTGCCCATGAAACTCCAGCCGCACTCGTTCGCGGACAAAGTGGTCTTCGTCGGGGCGGTCGCGGGGGTGCTCCCCCCGGTCGGCAGCACGGGCGTGGAGATGGTCGCGAACGAGATGGAGGGCGAGCTCGCTATGGCCGGGATCAAGGAGGGCGCGAAGTGGACCCCGGTCGACTTCCGGAACCCGTGCCTCTCGATCGACTTCGGCACGACCCTCGACGGCCGGATCACCTCGGACGTGGACGAGGCGGCCGAGATTCCGTTCGCGAAGACGATCGGGAACTTCGCCGGGCTCGCGGGTGCGATCCCCGACGCGATCGTGCGGGGGACCGGGCTCGTCCAGCAGCGGACCGGGACCGCGCTCGACCTCTTTTCCGACCGGTCCACACTCGGCAAGTTCGCATCCCGGACGAACCGGAAGGTCGTGGACGACTACGTCGAGCGCTGCCACAAGGAGATCGATATCCGTATCGTCCCGTCGGATCGGACTCGTTTCGGGCGTGTTCCGCTCTGCGCGGACGTGGCCGAGGCTTCGGGGATCGCGCTGATCGGTTGCGACGCCGGGGTCAACGGGTCGGCCGTGCCCGCGCTCGAGGCGATCGGGCGCGAGTGCCACCAGGAGCACGGGATTGCGACGCTCACCGAGGTCGTGGACCGGGTCTGCACGCGGATGGCGCTCCGGATGGTCGGGATCGCGGCCGAACGCGATCTGGTCCCGCAGAACGCCTCGATCGGTTTCACCGGCCGGGCCGCGATCTCTGGACGGAAGCCCGAGTACATCCTTGAGGGGATCGAGACCATGGGCCTCTTTCCCGACGGCGCGAACGACCACCTGGTCTTCGTGGACGATGGGCTCGCGCGCGGCGCGGGCCTGATGGGTCGATGTATGCTCTCGCTCGGCAAGCCGAAGTTCCCGCTCGGCGGGCGGCGGGGCGGACGGTGCATCATGGCTAAGAGGATCGCGTGCGGAAAGTAAGGAGAGAGCCATGACAGAGACGGAACTCTACGACGTGGTGATCCCCCCCGGGGTCCCGCGAAGCATCCTCAAGGAGATCGTCGAGCAGTTCCCTGGCGAACTGGTCGAGTCGCGGCAGCGGCTGAACTTCGCGAACATGGACGGGGACGAACGGGAGCTGCTTGCGTGGCGCTCGGACCTCGCGACGGCCCAGGCGGTCGAGCA
The DNA here is from genome assembly GCA_013331215.1 of Methanoregulaceae archaeon. GTDB lineage: Archaea > Halobacteriota > Methanomicrobia > Methanomicrobiales > Methanospirillaceae > UBA288 > UBA288 sp11384u. Next base: position 6,393 of record DUGU01000002.1, on the reverse strand, counting down.
GTTCATCTACGACCGGTTGAAGGTCTTCATCGGCGAAGAGGAGTGACCGACTCTTCGCACCGGACCAGGTAGTCCGCGAGCAGCGCCGGGATCGGCGCGGTCATGCAGTGCCAGTTCGGGGTGCCGTTTACTTCGAGCACGGTGAAGCCGCCGGGCACGGGCAGGAGGTCGACGCCTGCGTAGTCCGCGCCGACGGCCCGCGCGGCCGCGACGGCGAGCCGGGCCATCCCAGGCGCGACCGGGACGGCCTCGCCCCGTCCGCCCTGGTGGATGTTGTGGGTCAGGTGCGGCGAGGTCCGCCGGATTGCCCCGACGGCTCCGTCGCCGAGGACGAAGATCCGATAGTCCTCGTCGTTCGGCACATACTCCTGCAGATAGTACGGCGGCTCGTCGAGGTCGTCCGCGTTATCGACGAGTCGGATCCCGTTACCGTCGTAGCCATAGACCGGCTTGAAGACCGCCCCGCCGCCATGGGCCGCGATGAAGGCGGCCGCCTGGTTTCGCGTCCCGAGAAAGCCGGTCGCGGGCGAGGGCAGGCCCGCGTGAATCAGGAGCGCGGTGGTCGCGACCTTCGAGGCGCAGGTCGCGATCGCGTCGGGCGTGTTCACGACCCGGTTCGCGAGGGCGAGCGCCTGGAGGGCCTCGAACTGGTGTCCGTCCTGTCGCAGGCCGCAGGCCCAGATCAGCGATCCCTCGGGGCCGCAGTCGAAGGGATCGACCGCGTCGAGGTCGAGGTCCATCCATGCCGCGCAACGCGCATCGAGCGCGGCACAGACCTGCGCTGTCGAGTCGTCGCCGGGGGTATCGGTCGGTTTCCGTACGATCCGGATCATGCCTGGATCCGGGTCGACGCGGCGACCCATCAACCTGTTGCAGTGCCGGCAGGTTCAAGCCGGGCCGCGCGCACGCTGCTGTATGCAGTATTACGCCCGTCCCGAGACGGGGCTCGATCCTTCTTGCGTCAACGAGGCGGTCGAGGCGGCCTTTGCCGCGTTCGCGAGAGGCGAGACCGAGATGCCTCCGAAGGTCTACGTAACCCTCCCGGGCGGCGACTTCCGGACCATGCCCGCCTACATTCCGGCCCTCGGGCTCGCCGGGGTCAAGATCGTGAATGTCCACCCCGGCAACCCGGCGCGTGGCCTCGAGACCGTGATGGCGCTGATCGTCCTGCTCGATCCCCCGACGGGGATGCCGTACGCGATCCTGAACGCGACCGGGCTGACCGATCTCCGCACCGGGGCTGCGGGCGCCGTCGCGGCCAGACACCTCTGCCGGAAGCAGGACGGGATAGAGCTCGGGCTCATTGGCGCGGGGCGACAGGCCGAGACCCAGCTCGAGGCGACTTCGGCCTGGCTCGGGATAGACCGGGTCCGGGTCTGGAGCCGGCGCTCGGCGACGGCGGAGGCCTTCGCCCGGAGGTTCTCGCGATTCGAGATCCGTGCGGATTCGCTCGAGCGAACCGCCGACTGCGACCTCCTGGTCACGACAACGCCCTCGCGCGAGCCGCTCGTGATGGACGCCTGGATCCGCGACGGAACGCATATCAACGCGATCGGCGCGGACGCGCCGGGCAAACAGGAGCTCGATCCGGCGATCCTGATTCGTGCCTCGGTCTATGTCGACGACCCGCGGCAGGCCATCCACTCGGGCGAGATCAACGTCCCGATAGCGGCCGGCGGGTACTCGATCGACCGCATCGCCGGCACCCTTGGCGACGTCGTCATCGGTCGGGGCGGGCGACATTCGGACGACGAGGTCACGGTCTTTGACTCGACCGGCCTCGCGGTCCAGGATCTCGCGATCGCCGGCGTGGCGCTCAGGAGGGGAGGGCCGGGGGTCGAGCTGGTGTTCCCCTAGGTGGGGACCTCTCGGGCGGGTCCGTCCGCCAGCGCCGGCGGGGCGTCGGGGAGGGCGAACTTCCGCCAGACCTGCTCGCGATAGACCGGGCCCGAGTTGTAGGTGCAGAACGGGATGAGGCGGCCGTCGGGGGTCGCGTAGTGGATGCAGCACCTGCGCACACGGTCCGTGTCGTAGTTGTGGCAGTCCATGAAATGCATGGTGCCGATGAAGAGCGCGTTCCAGTGGAAGTCGCGGAGCGCATCGAAATTTTGAAAGACCAGGGCCTGCATGATCAGACGCCAGACTTCGGGCCCTTTTCCGGTCTCGTCCTTCTTCATGGCGTGGCGGAGGCTGTTGAGTCCCTCGATGAGTGCCCGATACTTGTTAATGGACCCGCCCCGGCCGATGGTGGCTGCCATTCGATCGATCGTCTCGAAAAACAGGTCCACGTCGATAATCCGGTTCACGGGCGTGATGGTGCCGTCGTTCACGAAGACATAGGTCGCGGCCCCGCAGTGCTGGTGGGTCGTGAACTCCACGGCAGGCTGGCCCGTGTAGGCCTCGACCAGACGCGAGATCGGCATCACGCACGGCACGGGGTAGAAGTCGGCCTGCCGGATGATACCACCGGTCTGGCTCTCGATGGCCGCGGTCAGGTCCGGGATCGTGACCCGCTCCTTCTCGACATCGTCCTGGCTCGCGGCGCCGGTGAACGCGATCGGCTGGAAGTTGACGCCGCGCACCACCTGGATCCGCCGCGCCGCGTATCGCACGATCTCGCCGACCTCGTGGTCGTTGCGGCCATGGATCACCGTCGGGACGAGAACCACGCCCATCCCGGCCGCCATGCACCTGTCGAGCGTCTGTTCGTGGGTAGAAAGATATGGGTTCGTCGCGCGTGAAACTCCGTCGAAGTGGAGGTAGAGGGTCGAGAGACCGGCCTCCTTCAACGCCTCGACATACCCCTCTTCCTTCGCGATCCGGAAGCCGTTCGTCGCGATCTGAACCTGCGAGAAGCCGAGCTGCTTCGCGCTGCGGATCAGCTCGGGCACGTCGTCGCGCATGGTGGGTTCGCCGCCCGAGAACTGGACGGCCGGCGCCGGCACGGGCCGCTCGGCCCGGAGGAGCTCCATCATGCCGACCACCTGGTCGAAGGTCGGCTCGTACACGAACCCGCAGGCCCGCGCGTTGGCGAAGCAGAAATCGCAGTTGAGGTTGCACCGGTTCGTGAGGTCGATGTTCGCGAGCAACGTCTCCGAGCGGTGCTGCGAGCAGAGCCCGCACTCGTGCGGGCAGTTCACCTCCGCGACGACTCGCTGAGGGTTCTCGATCCCGTTCCCGACGCAGGCATATCCGTCGAACCGTTCGAACATCGCGGCGTCGGACCAGTACAGCGAACGGATCCGGCCATGCTCCGGGCACTCGCGCTCGATCCAGACCTTTCCGTCCTGGTCGTAGATCCGCGCATCGAGGACACGCCCGCAGGACGGGCAGAGGCTCTTCGTTGTCTTATCCACCATCAGGATCCACCAGGTGCGACTGCCGGCGGGCCCCCATCACGGAGGAGTAATTTCGGCCGTTCGGGTCCGCCAGCGACGTTTTCTAGTAGTTTCTCTTACATTACATTAATGCTTACACGTGGAGGGGAGTGCCTGTGACGCTGGCCGACGCCATTACGCCCGGGGCGATCGGCTTGGCCGCGCTCGCCGCATGCTGGATCATGCTGCCGGCCTGGCTCCCGAACCCGATCGCTGCCCTCTTCGGCGGGGGCCGACCGATCGATGGCGGGCGGGTGCTCCGCGACGGCTACCGGGTGCTCGGCAACGGGAAGACCTGGCGTGGCTTCGTTGCGGGCGTCCTCGCCGGGCTCGCGATAGGCGCAGTCGAGATCGCGGTCCAGGGCTATCCCCTGCCCGTGCCGCTCCCGGCGCAGACGCCGATGACCGTGTTCGCTCTCTCGGCGGGGGCCCTTCTCGGCGACATGGCCAAGTCCTTCTTCAAGCGGCGGCTCGGTAAGGACCGGGGCGCGGCGTGGCCGGTAGTCGACCAGTTCGACCTCGTGGTCGGGGCGTTCGTCCTGCTCGCGCTCGTCGATCCGGGCTGGATCGTGGCGAATATCTCCCTTCCCGTCCTCGTCTTCATCGTGATCCTGACGCCGCTCCTGCACCGGGCCATGAACCTGATCGGATACGCGGCCGGGATCAAGGAGGAACCATGGTAAGGGACAACCCCATCGCGGACCGGCTGATCGCGGCCGGCGCCATCGAGTTCGGTACGTTCACGCTCGCCTCGGGCGCGACGAGCCCCTACTATGTCGACATCAAGACCGCCATGACCGATCCCGCGTTGCTCGCCGCGGTCGCGGCGGCGATAGCCGAACGGGAGCCGTTCGAGGTCGTCGCGGGGGTCGCCGTCGGCGGCGTCCCGCTCGCGGTCGCGGTTTCGCTCGCGAGCGGCCGGCCGTACGCGATCGTCCGGAGCGCCGTGAAGGACCACGGGCGGGCGGACCTCGTGATCGGTGCCGTGGCCGGGCGCCGCGTCCTCCTCGTAGAAGATGTCACGACCTCGGGGGGATCCGCCCTCTATGGCATCGAGGAGCTCCGGAAGGCCGGCGGCGTGGTCGATTGCGCGGTCACGGTCGTCGACCGCGAAGGTGGAGCGGAGAAGAGGCTCGCCGGAGTGGGTGCCCGTCTTGTGCCGCTCGTGAGGGCGCGGGAGCTGCTCGCCGGATAAAGACCGGCAACCGCTTATTTTGTGAACGCGTCAGTACTGGTAGACGTGCCTATGAAGTACCTGGTGGTGGGTGGCGGAGGACGGGAGCACGCGATCGCGGCATCGCTCGCCCGGGACGAAACAGCGGGGCTGGCGGCCGTCATGGCCACGAGGAACCCGGGTATCGCCCCGCTCGCCGACGCCGTTCTGCTCGCGCCCGAGACCGACGTGCCGCGCGTGGTCCGGTTCGCGGTCGAGTCCGGCTCGGACCTCGCTGTGATCGGCCCCGAAGCGCCACTCGAGGCAGGGCTCGCCGACGCCCTCGCCGAAGCCGGCATCCCCGCGTTCGGCCCGACCCGGGCCGCGGCGCGGATCGAGACAGACAAAGCCTGGGCACGGGCTCTGATGACCAGGCACGGCATTCCCGGCTGCCCCGAGTACGGCATCTTCACCGATCCCGACGAGGCCGTTCGGTTCATCCGCGACCACCCGGGCGAGCTCGCAGTCAAGCCGGTCGGTCTGACCGGGGGCAAGGGCGTCCGGATCACGGGCGAGCAGGTCGACCGCGAGGGCGCCTGCGCCTACGCCCGCGAGCTCGGGGGGCCGGTCGTGGTCGAAGAGCGGCTCGAGGGCGAGGAGTTCACGCTCCAGGCCTTCGTTGACGGCGCGCACCTCGCCCCGATGCCGCTCGTTCAGGACCACAAGCGCGCGTTCGAGGGGGACCAGGGCCCGAACACGGGCGGCATGGGGTCGTACTCGATGCCCGACCACGGTCTGCCGTTCGTAACGGAGCAGGACAGCGAGGCCGCGCTCGGGATCATGGCGGATGTCGTCCGGGCCATGACCGCCGAGGGCGCGCCGTTCTGCGGCATCCTGTACGGGCAGTTCATGAACACCGCCGCGGCGGGGCCGATGGTGATCGAGTTCAACGCCCGGTTCGGCGATCCCGAGGCGATGAACGTCCTCACCCTGCTCGAGAGCGACCTCGGCGAGATCGCGTGGCGCTGTGTGGACGGGAACGTCAGTCCGTCCGCCGTCACGTTCGAGGAGGCGGCCACGGTCTGCAAGTACCTCGTCCCTGAGGGCTACCCCGAAGCGCCGGTGCCCTCCGCGCCGATCCGGCTCGGCGACCCCGGCCCGGCCCGCCTCTATTACGCGAATGTCGAGGAACGCGGTGGCCGGCTCTGGACCCTCCGGTCGCGCACGCTCGCGTTCGTCGGGACCGGAGCCACGCTCGAGGAGGCTGAGGGCGCTGCCGAGCGGGCTGCCTCCGGTGTCACGGGCCCCGTCCGGTACCGGCATGATATCGGCACGCAGGCCCTGCTCGAGAAACGCCGCGCGCATATGAGGGCGATACGATGAAAGACCTGATCTCTATCCTGGACGTCTCGGTCCCGGACCTCGAACGGCTGATGGCCGACGCGGCCCGGCTCAAGGCCGAGCGGGTCGAGGGGTGCTGCCACCCGCTCCTCGTCGGCAAGAGCCTCGCGATGATCTTCGAGAAGCCGTCGACCCGGACCCGGGTCTCGTTCGAGGTCGGGATGTACGAGCTCGGCGGTCACGCGCTCCACCTGAATCAGGAGGACATGCAGCTGCGGCGCGGCGAGGCGGTCTCGGACACGGCCCGCGTCCTCTCGCGCTATGTCTCGGCAGTGATGATCCGGGCGAATCGCCACGAGACGATCGAGGAGTTCGCGGCCCACGCGACCGTGCCCGTGATCAACGGGCTCTCGGACCGCGAGCACCCGTGCCAGCTCCTGGCCGATATCTTCACCATCCGCGAGCGCTTCGGCCGGACCGACGGTCTCGTCGCGGCATGGGTCGGGGACGGCAACAACGTCT